>NZ_RAWD01000025.1:0-50927 GCF_003612065.1 Corallococcus sp. CA047B | reverse complement strand
AGCAAGGACACCGCCCACCCGCCGCGCCAACCCATGCCACACCCCTTACAAAAAGGCCTGGGAGGGAGGGTGTGTCGCGCAAGCGGATGCGCCAAGTGCCCCCGGGTCGGGCCGTGCTCGCCTGCCTGGACCCACGCAATGTACGGCAGGGCCTCGCACGGGGTGGTCGGTATACTGCGCATCCCCATGAAGACGGACTCGTTGAAAGCGCAGCTCAAGCGCACGTTGCGGCGCGACCTGTGGATTGCCATCGCCCCCGCGGCGCTCCTCATCGCGACCGCGTTCGCGGTGACGTTCTACTTCGTCAAACCCGCGCCCCCGAAGACGCTGGTGATGGCGCTGGCGCCGGACGAAGGCGGCTTCGGCTTCATGGCCAAGCGCTACCAGAAGTTCCTCGCGCAGCACGGGGTGACGCTGGAGCTGCGCCCCACGAAGGGCTCCGTCAGCAGCGTGGCCCTGCTGGACGTGGAGGACAGCGGGGTGGACATCGCGTTCGCGCAGAGCGGCACGACGGGCGGCAAGGGCCAGGAGGTGTCGGAGCACGTGGTGTCCCTGGGCAGCCTCTCCTACGTACCGCTGTGGGTCTTCTACCGGGGCGAGCGCGTGGAGGATGTGCGGGACCTGGCCGGCAAGCGCATCGCGGTGGGGCCGGAGGAGAGCGGCACGCGCTCACTGGCGCTGACGCTGCTCAAGGCGAACCGCGCGGACGCGGCGCCCACGCAGCTGCTGCCCCTGGACCGGGATGCGGCCATCGACGCGCTGAAGAATGGGACCGTGGACGCGGTGTTCCTGGTGGCCCCGGCGGAGTCGCCGCGCATCCAGAAGCTGGCGGCGGTGAAGGACGTGCGCCTCTTGAGCTTCACGCGCGCGGAGGCGTACACGCGCCGCTACCCGTACCTGTCGCGCCACGTGCTGCCCCGGGGCGTGTTCGACTTCGCGGCGGACCTGCCGGATCAGGACGTGCAGTTGCTCGCGCCCAACGCGCTGCTCGTGGCGCGTGACTCGTTGCACCCGGCGCTCGCCTATCTCCTGATGCGCGCGGCCAGTGAGGTCTCCGGCACGGCGGGCATCCTGGACAAGACGGGGGAGTTCCCCGCGCCGCTCGCCGCGGGCTTCCCGCTGAGCAGCGAGGCGAAGCGCTACTACGCGTCCGGCGTGCCGCTGCTCCAGCGCTACCTGCCGTTCTGGGCCGCGAACCTGGTGGACCGGCTGTGGGTGATGCTGGTGCCCATCATCGCGGTGGTGGTGCCGCTGATGCGCGCGGTGCCGGCGGTGTTCCTCTGGCGGGTGCGCTCGCGCATCTTCCGCTGGTACGCGCGGCTGAAGGAGATTGAGATCCAGCTGGAGGAGGATCCGGATCAGGAGATGCTCCAGGGCATGCTCAAGCGGCTGGAGGAGGCGGAGCGGGAGGTGAACCGCATCGCGGTACCGCTCGCCTACCAGGAGAACCTGTACTTCTTCCGCGAACACCTGGACATCGTGCGCCGCCGGCTCACCCGCAGGCTCGCGGGCGCGCCCGAGCACAAGGACCATCCGCTCCACCAGGTGCCCGCGTGATGGATGAAGAGGTGACGCTGGTCGGGTTGACGGAGGACATGCAGGTCAATGCCGTGCTGTTCGGCTTCGTGGGCCTGTACGCGATGATGTTCCCGGGGCGCGTGGCGGCCTGCTACCTGGTGGGCAGCCACGCCACGAGCGAGGCGGTGGGGGAGAGCGACCTGGACCTCACGCTCGTCTTCAAGGACACGTTCCTGCCGGGCGAGGAGGCCCGCTTCGAGCGCTTCCGCACGGCCCTGGGGCCGCTGTCCCGCCACCCATTGGACCTGAACGCGGTGGAGGAGGCGCGGCTCGTCGCGGAAGGCGAGGTCAACCTCAAGGAGAACGCGCTGCTCATCGCGGGAGAGGACCTGCGCGAGCGGATTCCGCTGATGCCGCTGGAGGCGTGGACGCGCCACTGCATGCACCAGCCCTACCGGTTCATCGAGCGCGCCCGCGCCCGCGCCGAGGACGCGCCCCTGCGCTTCCCGCTGGAGTACCCGGACGCCCGGGGCGAGCTGTATGGCTACGACTACCGCGAGGTGATGGACGCGAACGGCGTGCTCCACCGGGGCTTCAAGGAGCTGGTCACCCTGGCGTGCCGGATGGCGACGGCGGCGGTGGCGGTGGACGCGGGCCGGCACACCTTCTCCAAGCGCGACGCCATCCAGGCGCACCGCGAGCACCTCCACGACACCTGGACGCCCCTGTATGAATCCATCTTCGCGAGCCGCCAGCAGTGGGGCTACCGCGTGCCGGAGGACGCGGCGGCGCGGGCGACCCTGCGCGCGGCGTGCGCGCGGATGCTGGACGCGGAGAACGCCTTCCTCGCGCGCTACCGCGACTACCTGCTGGCGGAGCTGACGCGGGGGAGGCTTTCGGACCGGGTGCTGGCGGCGCGGCGGCTGGGCGACATCGCCTATCCGGACGCCGAGGTGCCGGAGGCGTTGCAGCGGCTCCTGGAGGATGCGGAGCCAGCGCTGCGCGAGGTGGCCCGTGAGTCGTTGGACCGTCTGGCGCGACACCGCGGCGACCGCGCGTCGTCCGCAGCCTGAAGCCTTTTTGAAGGAGTGAGGATGTCGCGCCCCCCGGTGTATCTGAAGCAGAATGTCGTCGCCGAGCCGCTCCACAACCAGTGGTACGCGTGGTGGTTCCTGGCGTCGCCCATGACGGCGCCCCTCTTCGTGGCGAACCTCCACGTGAAGATCATGGAGTCCTTCGTCGCCAACCCCGCCATCCACGTCGCGGCGCTCAAGAGCCCGGCGCTGCGCGGTGGGCCCTACCTGAACTGCGGCGTGGACCGCGTGGGGGAGGTGAAGGCGCTGCTGGAGCGCACGCTGGAGGAGGAGTCGCTGGCGCTGCGGTACGCGGCCGCGATGCGGGAGCTGGACGCGCTGCTCGCCTCCGCGGAGGGCTTCTCCATGGAGGAACTGTACCCGCGCGTGCCGGAGCTGCTGCGCGGCTACGTGGAGCTCACCTACGACTTGAGGAACCGCGCGTCGCCGCGCTTCTTCGAGCCGCTGCTCTACAAGAGCCCCTTCCACCGCGAGTCCTCACAGAGCCTGTCGCTGCGGCTCATCCACGAGGACGCGCGCCCGTATGTCTTCAGCACGCCCCGGCTGGACGACACGCGCGACGGAAGCCTCCAGGTGCGGCTGCCCTTCCGCCATGATGCCTGGGACACGCTGTTCGCCATGCGCCGCACGCCGGCGCCCCTGGGGGCCGTGCACGACGCGCTGGGCATCGCGCCCCAGGACGGGGACACCTTCGCCACGTTCTTCACGCCCGAGCCGCCCCGGCCCGCGCCCCGCTATGACGGGGAAGGGGTGCGGGTGCGCTACTTCGGCCATGCGTGCGTGCTCATCGAGTCGCGCCACGTCAGCGTCCTCACGGACCCGGTGGTGAGCTACGACTTTCCCAGCGACCTGCCGCGCTACACCTTCGCGGACCTGCCGGAGCGCATCGACTACGTGGTGCTCACGCACGGCCACGCGGACCACCTGATGTTCGAGCCGCTCATCCAGTTGCGCCACCGCATCGGCACGGTGGTGGTGCCCGCGGGCGGCGGCGGCGCGCTGGTGGATCCGTCGCTGAAGCTGTTGCTCCAACACGCGGGTTTCCGCAACGTGGTGACGCTGTCGGAGCTGGAGTCGCTGCCGGTGCCAGGGGGGGAGCTGATGGGTTTGCCCTTCCTGGGCGAGCACGGCGACCTGGACGTGCGTGGGAAGCTGGCGCACCTGGTGCGCCTGGAGGGCAAGGCGCTGTTGATGGCGGCGGACTCCAACGCGCTGGAGCCCCGGCTGTATGAGCACGTGCAGGCGCACACGGGCCCCATCGACATGCTGTGGCTGGGGATGGAGTCGGAGGGCGGGCCGCTCAGTTGGATGTACGGGCCGCTGCTGCCCGCGCCGCTGTCCCGGAAGATGGACCAGTCGCGGCGGCTCAACGGCTCCAACGCGGCGCGCGCCATCGACATCGTCCAGCGGCTGAAGCCGCGTCAGGTGCGCATCTACGCCATGGGGCGCGAGCCGTGGCTGGGGCACGTGATGGTGATGGGCTACCACGAGCAGTCGCCGCAACTGGTGGAGTCGCGCAAGCTGCTCGCGTACTGCAGGGAGCAGGGCGTGGACGCGGACATGCCCTACGGCCAGGCGGAGTCCTTCCTCCGGTGACGGTGCCAACGCCGGGGGCCCGGAATCCCGTGTCCGTGCGACGCCTGCTGGGGCTGGCCTGGGAGGAGCGGCGCGCGCTGGGCGTGGGGCTGGTCTTCCTCATCGTCGCCACGGTGCTGTCGCTGGTGTTCCCCCAGGCCCTGCGCGTCATCGTGGACGAGGCGCTGGGCGCGAAGGACCAGGGGCTCATCGACCGCACGGCGGTGTGGCTCTCCGTCGTCTTCGCGGTGCGCTCGGCGGCGGACGCGCTGCGCTTCTACTTCTTCAACACCGCGGGCGAGCGCACCGTGGCGCGCCTGCGCGAGGACCTGTTCGCGCGGCTGGTGGACCAGGAGGTGGCCTTCTTCGACACGCGCCGCACGGGGGAACTGACGAGCCGGCTGACGGCGGACACCACCGTGTTGCAGCACGCGGTCAGCAACAACATCGCCACCGCGCTTCGCAGCGGCGCGCAGGCGGTGGGCGGCATGACGATGCTCTTCTACACGTCGCCGTCGCTGGCGCTGCTGATGCTGGCGGTGGTGCCGCCGGTGGCCATCGCGGGCGTCGTGGTGGGGCGGCGGATAAGAACGGCGTCGCGGCAGGTGCAGGCGGCGCTGGCGGACGCCACGGGTGTCGCGGACGAGGTCTTCACCGGCATCCGCACGGTGCGCGCCTTCGCCGCCGAGCGGCACGAGGTGGGGCGCTACCGGGGGCGGCTGTCGCAGGTGCTGTCGCTGATGCGCCAGCGCTCGCGCCTGTCGGCGGCCTTCATGGCGGGCAGCGGCTTCGGAGGGCTCTTCGCCGCGGCGCTGGTGGTCTGGTACGGCAGCCGGTTGATGCTCCGGGGTGAGCTGTCCATGGGCAGCCTGACGTCGTTCCTCGCGTACACGCTGCTCGTGTCCACGGCGCTGAGCGGACTGACGGACCTGTGGGGGGACTTCATGCGCGCGTCGGGGTCCGCCGAGCGCGTGTTCGAGATGATCGACCGCGTGCCCGCCATCCCGCTGGAGGGCGGCGCGCGGCTGCCTGCCTTGCAGGGGCGCGTGGAGTTCCGCGACGTGCGCTTCGCGTACCCCTCGCGGCTGGATGTGCCGGTGCTCCAGGGCCTGGACCTGGAGCTGGCGCCCGGCGAGGTGGTGGCGCTGGTGGGGCCTTCGGGTGGGGGCAAGTCCACCATCGCGGCGCTGCTCGCGCGCATGTACGACCCGCAGGGCGGTGGCGTCTGGGTGGATGGCCATGCGCTGCCCACGTTGGATCCGGGCTGGCTGCGCCGGAACCTGGGCGCGGTGGCGCAGGAGCCGCTGCTGTTCTCCTGCTCCATCGCGGACAACATCCGCTACGGGCGACCGGAGGCCACCGACGCGGAGGTGGAGGCCGCCGCGAAGGCCGCGAACGCGCATGACTTCATTGGCCGCTTCCCGGAGGGCTACCGCACGGAGGTGGGGGAGCGGGGCGTGCAGCTGTCCGGCGGGCAGAAGCAGCGCGTGGCCATTGCACGGGCGGTGCTCAAGGACCCTCGCATCCTGGTGCTGGACGAGGCGACCAGTGCGTTGGACGCGGAGAGCGAGCACCTAGTGAAGGACGCGCTCGAGCGCCTGATGCAGGGGCGCACGACGCTCATCATCGCGCACCGGCTGTCCACGGTGGCCAATGCCCACCGGGTGCTGGTGCTGGAGTCCGGCCGCGTGGTGCAGAGCGGCAGCCACGCGGCGCTGATGGCCCAGGAGGGGCTCTACCGCCGGCTCGTGGAGCGGCAGTTCGTGGCGGCCTGAGCCCTACGGGGTGACGCCGAGCATCGCGCGGATCTGCCGGGTCATCTCGATTTCGGCTTCGTGGATGTGGCCGTCGCGGGCGATGAGCGCGTGGACGGCTTCGAGGACGGCGGTCGGGTTCTCGCGCAGCACGGTCACGTTCGGGGGAGGCAGGGGCTTTCCCTCCTGGAGGCACTGGGTGAGGGCGGTGAGCTCCGACAGGGGGACGCTGAAGCCGCGCGCGGTATCGATGATCTGCTCGATCTCCTCGCGGGTGACGCGGTCATCGCTGGTCGCCACCTGGAGCAGCAGCTTGATGACCTCGATGTGGAAGTGGGAGTCGGGGTTCGACGGGGTGACCATGCGGGTTGCATCCTCCAGGGTGGTCCAGGCTGACCTGCCCGGGGGGGACGCGTCCAGCGGCGTCTCGGGGGCAGGGCGCTCGCCGGGTGGGCGAGGGTGTCACAGGTGACATACCTCCTGGGAGGGATGGGCAGGGTTACCCCGCATTGTCATGCTCGCGAAGTATTGAAACACGGGGGCAATACCACCATGAGCAGACCCTTGAAGTTCCTGGCGCGTGAGCAGGCATTGATCATGGAGTTGAAGGACAGACTTCACGGCGCCCGGACCCTGGAAGCCATCTATGAGGCCCTCGGGACCACCCTGGCCCGGCTCTGCGAAGCGGATCACATCGCGATTGGCTGCGTCAATCCGGATGGCTCGGCGGGTTTGCAGTGGAAGACGGAGACGGTCCACCCCCTGCTGAAGGACTACAGCGAATGGGCCCAGAACGATTTCGTGTTTCAGGCCACCGTGGTCCAGCCGAACGTCGTGCTCAATGACACCCAGATGCTCCAGGGCCGGTCGCTGGAGGAGATGGAGACCTTCCAGCGCAGCCAGAGCGTGGGACTGAACCTGCGGCGCGTGATGGCGTCCCTGCTCTTCGAGGCACAGGGATTGAAAGGAAGCATCGCGATGTATCGCGAGGCCTCCCGAGCCTTCTCGCTCCGGGCCCAGTGGCTCCTCCAGCAACTCGTGCCCTACATCGCCAAGGCGATGGCCACGGTCCAGGAGCTGTATGCCTACCGCTTCGAGAACGACCTCCTGAAGGTCATCTCCCTGGAGCCGAATCCCTCCCTGGTCCTGAACGTCCTGGGGCGCAAGGTCGTGGAGTCGGGCACGGCCATTCCCCTGGTGGCGAAGTGGTTCTCCGCCCATGAACTCCACGACGGCGTTCCCCAGGAATGGACGCGGCGGGTGCGGGAGCTGTCGCGCTTCGATGAGTCGACGGATCCCTCGCTGCAGGCCCTGGTGATGGAGCGGAACGGGGAGCGGCTGGAGGTGTCGTTCACGGCGTCCACGCTGCTGTGGGCCGGGCGCATGTTGTGGCAGGTGCGGATGAAGGAGCACTCCCACTGGCTGCGGCCGGAGTGGCACCGGCTGCTCACCGAGCGGGAACTCGAGGTGGCGGACGGGCTGTTCGAGGGAGCGTCCAACAAGGAGATCGCTGGGACTGGCTCCGTGGAGACGGTGAAGGTCCACGTGAAGTCCATCTTCGCGAAGACGGGCACCCATTCCCGAGGGGAGTTCGTCTCGAAGGGCCGGCGCTCATAGCGCGCGGTCGAAGAACTCGCGCAGGTGCTGTGCGTAGCCCTGGGGGTCCTTCTGGGCGTACTCCCCGTGGGCCGCTTCCGGCACCTCCCACAGCTCCTTGGGCTCGCAGGCCGCGCGGTAGAGGCTGGCTCCCAGCTTCTGGGGCCCGTCCGGGTCGCTGCCTCCGTTGATGAGCAGCAGCGGCCTTCCCTCCAACCGGCACATCCCGTCCAGCGGCCGTACCGCTTCCACGTCGATGCCCGCCCGGCGCAGCCCCCACAGCACGGCCCAGGTGCTCGCGCCGTAGTGCGAGCCCATGTCCCCCGCGAGGTCCGGGAACGCGCCCGCCACCGCCACCGCCTTCACGCGCGGATCCTCCTGCGCCACCAGCAGGGCCGTCGTCCCTCCCATGGAGAAGCCGAACAGGCCCACCCTTCCGGGTGTCACGTCCGGCCGGGCGCGGACGAAGGACAGCGCCGCCCTCACGTCCTCGCGCTCGCTGTCGCCCCAGCCAATCGTGTCGCCGTCACTCTCGCCCTGGCCGTGCAGGTCGAACAGCAGCACGCCGTGTCCGGACTTCGCCAGCACCCCCGCCTCGAAGAGGAGCTGCGTGCGGTTCGCCGCGAAGCCGTGCACCAGCACCACCGCCGTGCCGTCGCGCGACGGCAGATACCACCCGCGCAGCACCTGCCCCGCGGCCTGGAACGACACGTCCTCCAGCCCCGTCAGTGCTTCCGGTCCGGACGGGCGCACCACCGGGATGCGCGATGGATGCACCAGCGACGCCGCCGTGCGCAGGCCCCGCACCGCCGTGAGCGCTCCGAATCCCGCCGCTCCCAGGACGAGCAGCAGCGCGAGGACGCGGAACCACCGGACGCCAGGTTTCTTCGAGGACACAGGTCAGCTCCGGGCCGGCTCCGCGTTGCGCCAGCGCTCCACGACGTTTCGCACGGCGGCCCCCCACTCGGGGTACTCGAAGGTGAAGCCCGCTTCCAGCAGGCGCCCGGGCACCACGCGGCGGCTCTTCAACAGCAGCTCCGTGTCCGTGCGCATGAAGAACGCGCCCACCTCCAGCATCCACTTCATCGCCGGCAGCCCCACGCCCACGTGCGCCGCCTCGCGCAGCTTCGCCATCATCTCCCGCTGGGGCAGGGGATTCGGGGCCGCCAGGTTCACGGGGCCCTCCAGGTCCTCGCGCTCCAGCAGCAGCTGCACCGCGCGCACGAAGTCCTGGTCGTGGATCCACGACACGTACTGCTGGCCGCTTCCCGCCGTGCCGCCCAGGCCCCGGCGCGTCAGCCCCAGGAGCACGTCGAAGATGCCCTCGCGGTCCGGGCCCATCACCATCGCGGTGCGCAGCGCCACCTTGCGCGTGCGCGGCGTGTTCGCCTCCGCCAGCGTGCGCTCCCACGCCTTGGCGATGTCGATGCTGCGCTTCCAGTAAGCGGGCACCCCCGGCTCATCCCCACCGATGAGGCCCGTGGCCTCGTCGTTGGGCGCGTCCAGCCGGTGCGCGTACAGCGTCGCGGTGCTCATCTGCAGCCACACCCGCGGCGGCTTCGCGGCCTGCGCGATGGCCTCTCCCACCACCCGCGTGGAGTCCACCCGCGAGTCCATCATCTGGCGCAGGTTCTCCTCCGAATAGCGGCAGTTCACGCTGCGCCCCGCCAGGTTGATGACCGCGTCGGCGCCGTCCACCTCCTTCGCCCAGTCCCCCAACGTGCGCCCATCCCAGGACACCGTGCGCGCCACGCCCCGGCCGCCCCGGCTCACGAGCACCACGTCGTCACCCCGCGCGAGAAAGGCCCGCGCCAGCAGTGCGCCCACCTGCCCCGTGCCACCTGGAATCACGATCTTCACCGTCCACCCCCTGCCGCGTGACGGGCCTGCTCCGCCGGGCCCCGTGTACTTCCAGGCATAGCGCGCCCACCCCGGAGTCCGCCGGAGACCGTGCCCACAGGCCCCGGGCGGCCCTGGTACCGGCGATGAGCCCCGCTTTCGGGGCGGAAAGGGCCTCCGTGCCAACCCATTTCCGGGGATGTCACGGGTTGGGGCGGAAAAACCAACCGGACCGGAGGGAAAATGCGGGGGGGCACGCAACCGGGGCCGCCGGTGGGCGAGAATCGGTCATCCCCCCACCTCGAATCCGAGGGCCGTCATGATCATCTCGTCCCGCCCGCTCACCGCGCCCCGCACCACGTCGGCCTCCAGCTTCGAGACTGCCGCTCCGAAGAAGGCCCCGTTCAAGCAGGCGGCGCCGGTGGACGACTTCACGCCGGCCGGTCCGGACCCGCGCTACGACGGGATGAAGGACAAGATCCTCATCAAGGCGCTGCACGACGCGGTCTCCAAGCACAAGGACCTGGGCTACAACGGCGCGCGCAAGGTCATCTTCACCACGCTCGACAACCATGACGGCTTCGTCAAGTGCGTCTACACGGGCAAGGAAGTGAAGACGGACAAGATTCCCAGCAGCAACGTGATGAACACCGAGCACACCTGGCCCCAGTCCAAGGGCGCCACGGGCGCGGCGAAGGCGGACCTGCACCACCTGTTCCCCACCGACAGCAAGGCCAACTCCATCCGGGGCAACTACCCGTTCGGAACGGTGAAGAACGTGAAGTGGACGGAGAACGGCGCCAAGTTCGGCACCGACGAGAAGGGCCGCACCGTCTTCGAGCCGCCCGATGCGCACAAGGGCAACGTCGCTCGCGCGCTGTTCTACTTCTCCACCGTGTACAACAAGCCCATTCCGCCCGACGAGGAGTCCGTCCTCAAGCAGTGGAACACGCTGGACAAGGTCGACGCCGCGGAAGTGAAGCGCAACGACGGCATCGAGGCCGTCCAGCAGAACCGCAACCCCTTCGTGGACGACCCGACGTTGTCGGAGCGCATCGCGGACTTCTAGAGTCCGCCGCATGCCTCTTCCCGTCGCGCCCTTGTGGGCGCTCGTTCCCAGTCGTCCCGGCGTGCCCCTCCTGAAGGTGGGAGGCACGCCCCAGGCGCCCGGTCCGCTGGACTGGCCCGTCTGCGAGATGTGCGGCAAGCCGCTGCGCTTCCTCTTCCAGCTTCCGCACGTCGAAGGCCGGCTGGACCTGGCGCCGTACGCGTCGGTCCACGTCTTCCAGTGCGAGAACCCCGACTCCGTCTGCTTCCGCTGGGACCCCGAGGAGGGCGCCAACGCCGCGGTGCCGGTGACGGCTGGCGCGCCTTCCGTGAGTGAGCCCCCGGAGGGCGTGAAGCCCTATGTGGAGTGGACGCTCGACTTCGAGCCCGCCACCGAGGACACCGAGGCCCTGTCGGTGGACGTCAACGAGGCCAGCGACGAACAGCTCGCCGCATTGGACCGTGCGCAGGAACAGGCGCCGGAGAGCAAGGTGGGCGGCGTGCCCGGCTGGCTCAACGGCGAGGCGACGCCCGAGTGCTGTGACGCGCCCATGCGCTTCGTCGCGCAGCTCGCCGCGATGCCGTACGGCCTGGAGTTCGGCGACAACGGCCGGGGCTACGTCTTCCGGTGCACCCGCGAGGACTGCGTGCGGCCCTTCCGCTTCCTCACCCAGGGCGCCTGAGCAGGCCGCCCGGGCGGGCAGGCCTCATCGCTGCATCGCGGTCAGCAGCTTCTGCGCATCCTCGGCGCTGAGCTTCCCCGCCTCCACCAGGTCCAACACGCGGCGCATCTCCGCCGCGGGGATGCCTCCGGACTGCGAGGGCGTCTGGGGGGGCTCTGCCCGGTGGTGCCGGGGTCCGTGGTGGTGGCCGTGGTGCGACCAGGGCGGCGCGCCCCAGGAGTTCGCCCAGGCGTGGGCCCACTGGTTGGCGTGGCGTTCGGCGCGGCGCTGCCAGCGCTCCGCCTGGCGCTGCCAGCGCAGCGAGTCCTCATCCCACGAGGACGCCTCGCGCCCTTCCTCTTCGTGGCGCGCACGGCCTGACTCGCGCAGGCGCACCGAGCCCAGCTCCGTCTCCATGATCAGCGTCGTGGCGGCCTGGGGATTGGTGGGGTAGCGCGTGTGCGCCGAGCCTAGCGACGAGCGGGCCACGACGTTCAGGTCCAGTCCCGGCACCAGCCGCAGCTCCACCGCGCCCACCTGCGTTCCGATTCGGTGCTCGCCCACGTCCAGCGCGTCCACGTCCAGCTTCACCGCGCCCGCCTGCGCGTGGATGTGCAGCGTGCCGCCCACGCGCTCACCGACGATGCGGCCGGCGCCCGTGCGCAGGTTGAGCTTGCCGTGCACGTCGCGCAGGCTCGCCGTGCCGGCGTCCGTGGACAGCTCCAGCTCGCAGTCCTTCAGCCCGGAGACGCGCACCGCGCCCGCGTCCAGTTGGAGCCGGGCGTGCACGTTGGCCGGCACGAACAGCTCCGCGTGTCCGCCCTGGCGCCAGAACAACGACAGGAAGCCCGCCTCGCGCGGCACCAGCTCCACCTTCGTCACCCGCCCGTGCTCGCGGATGCGCGCCTCCACCCGGCCGTGCGTGACGAGGTAGGGCTTCTCTCCCTCCGCCAGCGGCGACACGACGAGCGCGGCGGCCGTCGCGTGCAGCTCCAATTCCGCCTGCTGTCCCCAGGGGATCGCGTGGCGCTGGGCGCCGTCGCGTGATGAAGCGGAAGCGTCGGAGGACGGCGTCTCTTCGGAGTCCATCATGGGCATTACTCCCGTGCCTTCTTGAGGCGTTGGGCGGCCTCATCCGCATCGATGAGCCCGGCCGCGAGGTCATCGAGAATCTGGGCCCGGCGCGGTGAGGCGCGCTCGCGGGCTGGGGGCGGAGACGGGGGCGCGGGCGGTGCGCCCGGCGTGTTGCCCAGGGCCTCCACCACGTCGTCCAGCCGCGCCACCACCGTCGGATAGGAGAGGCCCAGGGCCTGCTCCACGTCCTTGATCTTCCCCCGGCAGCCGATGAACACCCGCACGAAGGCGAGCTGCTCTGGCGACAGCTGCTGCACCCACCCCGTCGTGAAGCGCCCCTCCACCGCGGACTCGCACCCCTCGCAGCGCACCCGTTCGATGACGGTGCCACCCCCACAGACGGGACAGCGGGTCGGGACGGGCCAGGCGGGCTTGGAGGTCGGCATGGGGTGCGCTGGGGTTCAGAAAATCAATTTGTGGATTGAGAATATTGATTTCTACGGGCTTGGCAAGGGGAGGAGTTCATTTCCCGGGAAGACGGACACCTCCGAGCCGGTGGCCACGAAGGCGGAGTGGGGTGGGCCTCGGAGGCACTCGGAGAAGGCGGGGCCGTAGAAGCGGGCCACGTCGCAGTCGAAGGCCGTCTCCTGGGCGCGCCAGACGGTCCAGCGCGGGTGCTCCACGCGGTACTCCGCGCAGCCTCCGTCGCGCTGGGCGGTGTAGCCCCAGTAGTGCTCGGTGATGAACTCCTCCTGCGAGCCGGGCGTGCTCTCCACCGGGCTGCCCTGCGTCCGGGCCGACAGCTGGTGCCAGCGGCCGTGGGACTTCCAGGCGTACTCGACGTGTCCGGGCGCGCCCGTGTCGGCGCCGTCCATGTTCACGGCGTGGCGCATGGGGAGCGCGACGTAGGGCTCGTTGTAGAGGACGCGCGCCACGGTAGCGATGGCGAGCTTGGGGACGATCTCCTGCACGAACACCACGCCGCGCCGCCAGCCCTCGGGGCCCAGGCGGCGCACGTAGAAGCGCAGGTTCACCTCGTCGAAGTCGCGGTGGAACGGCACCGCGAGGCCTCGCACGCGCGTGTCGAGGAAGCGGAAGCCGACCATGCTCGCGAACGTGTGGCCCTGCCACGCGTCAAGTTCGGTTCCACGGGGCACGAGGGGCCGCAGCACCGCCGGGTCCACCTCGTAGTTGAGCATCAGCAGGTACCGCCACGTCGCCGTCAGGAAGGGGCGCATGGCGAAGGTGTAGCGCGCCCACGTCGCGCAGGGCTCGCGTGGACCCCGGCTTCCCCCTGTCCGTGGCTTCTGTCGGGCAGAAGCCCGGACCTAATGGGTGACGGGACTGAGCCGCCGCTCCCTGTCCGCGAGCCGCCGCTCCAGCCGTTCGCGCCATCTCAGCGCGGGCCGCTCCACCCCGTGATGCAGCATCAGTGACGCGAGCAGCACCGCCACGGCCCCGCCGACCAGCGTGACGACGTGGAACGTGCCCAGGCCGTGGGGCTCCAGGGTCACGCGCACCAGGTGCTGCACGGACTTGTGCGTGAGGTAGACGGTGAAGCTCAACACCGCGAAGGTCCGCACGCCCGGGATGCGCGCGCAGACGCGCGAGACGGCGGGCCCGGCCATCGACACCAGCAGCGCCGCGTACCCGAGCGACACCAGCGGGAAGGCCAGCACGGCGTAGGAGAGCTCCCGGTTGTATTGCTGGTTCACGTACGCCGCGCCCCCCAAGCACAAGAGCCCGAACCCCGGCAGCAGCACGCCGGGCCTTCGCGTCCAGCGCTCCCACATCGCGGGTCGGTAGACGCGCAGGGCCGCGAGCAGCACGCCGCACAGCAGTCCGTCGAGCCGCGCGTACGTCGGGTAGTAGAGGAACGTGTCGTAGTCGCGCCAGGCCATGTCGTCGGGGCCCAGCTTCCCGAACAGGTGCAGCCACAGCCCGCCGCGCAGGAGCATCCCGGCCAGCATCACGGCCACCGCGCCCGCGAGCACATACGGCGCCCGGGCACGGCCTCGCAGCGCGAGCAGGGTGAGGGGCAGCACCAGGTAGAAGTGCTCCTCCACGCACAGCGACCACGCATGGGAGAAGCCGCCGATGTGCAGGCCGAAGTTCTGCGTGAAGGTGAGGAAGCGCCACGCGGGCGTCACGAAGGGGCGCTCACTCCAGGCGGGCACCCACAGGTACAGGCCCAGCACGACGAGGAACGGCGGCAGGATGCGCAGCGAACGTCGCAGGTAGAAGCGCCGCAGCGACGGTGTCTCGCCCTTCGCCAGCGGCTCCAGGAACTGCGCGCCGATGAGGAAGCCGCTGAGCACGAAGAACAGCTCCACGCCTGTCCAACCGAAGTTGGCGATCATCCGGTAGGTCTCATGACCTTCGGGACGCGGGTGGTGGAAGAGGACCACGAGGACGATGGCCAGGCCCCGGAGCAGGTCCAGGCCGGCGAGGTGACGCGATTCGGGCGTGTTCAGGGGAGCGGCTTTCGGCGGAAGGGCGCGGGCCCGATGCTAGCAAGGCCCCTGGGGAATGCAGCCGCTTCCGCTCACCGCTGGCGCAGGGCCCGGTGCACCGTGCGCACCGAGTCCGCGTCGGGCCAGAAGCCCCGTCCGGCGTACTTGAGCAACCGCTGGGCGGTGATGCCCGGGCGGACCATCTTCACCACCCGGACCCGGCGTTGAAAGAGGTCCACCCAGGCGTGCGGGCCGGCGTGGAGCAGCCGGCCATCCAGCAGGAACTGGCAGATGCTCAGGTCGGTGAACGCCAGTTGGTGGCGGATGGGGTCGCCTCGCCCGGCGAAGAGGGCGGGGATGTGGACGAGCTGGAGCAGGTGGCCCTCCGGCGAGTGCAGCTCCAGCGCGTACATCTCCCGGCCGTCGGGAAACCGCCGCAGTCGCAACCGCTCCTGGAGCGCGCCTTCTTCGAAGACGGCCCCCGCGCAAGGGGCATGGTCGTCACGCCCACGGAGCCGGTCCATCAGCCAGGGCCCCCACTGCGTGGCCCCCTGCCGCCGGCAAGGTGTGTAGCCGGTGGCCAGCATTCGTCGCGCGGTCCGCTCCAGCGCTTCGAGCGATGCGCAGAACAGGTCGTAGTCACCCGTGTCCCCACCGTCGCGCATCTCCCCGGTGAGCCACCGCAGGATGCGGCCTCCCAACAGCCACGTGTCGTCGCCCAGCAGGTCCAGGTGCGGCAGCTCCGGCAGGGCCAGGATGCGCTGGACCTCCCGGAACGGGACCGGCGCCCGGTCCTCCAGGGCCGCCGGGTCGGTGGTGGAGGCCGCGCCCAGCAGGGTTCGCAGGGCCGCGTCCTCCGTGCGAGTGAAGCGTCGGGACATGGCGTGGCTACCCGTCCCTTCCGTCCGACTTCGGCGGGGCGGCGAGCAGCGTCCGCAGGCGTTCCGCCAGCGCGTCCACGTGGGGCGGACGGACGAGGGTGAAGTGGTCTCCCGGCACGGTGTGCACCGTCACCCCACCGTGTGCGAGCGCGCCCCAGCCGAGGTCCGCCGGAGCCTCCGGGCCCTGCTCGGCCCGGAGCAGGACCAGCGCTCCGTCATAGGGCCCGGGGACGTAGGACCTCGTGGCGCCCTGGTTCACCAGGAAGCGGTGCCACAGCTCGCGCAGCTCCTCGCAGGCGACCTCTTCCAGGCCCATGCCGATGCCCAACTCGGGCGGCCCTTCCAGCACCAGGCGCAGCTCCACCGGATCCACCAGCCCCAGCACCTCCGCTGCTCGGGGATGCACTTCCGCCAGCCGTGACAGGTGATCCGCGAACTCCAGCACCCGCTGGCCCACGGCTTCGTCCGGGGTGAGGACCTGCTCGGAAGCCGGCTCCTCGCCCATCGCGTCGATGACGACGAGCACCTCCACCGCTTCGCCTCGGGCACGGAGCTGGCGCGCCATCTCGTACGCCACGCGTCCGCCCATGGACCAACCGCCCAGGCGGTAGGGACCCGCGGGCTGCACGTCGCGCACGGCCTCCAGGTAGCGCGTGGCCATGGCCTCCACCGTCGTGCCCGCGCCATCCTTCGGCACCTGCAATCCGTAGAAGGGCTGGGTGGGATCCATGCGCCGCGCCAGCTCCAGGTAGCCCAGCACGCTGCCTCCCACCGGATGCACGCAGAAGAAGGGCGTGCGCTCGCCTCCCTTGCGCAGCATCACCAGCGGCGAGTCCGAGGACGTCCCCGCGTCGATGCGCGCGGCCAGTCCCTCCAGCGTCGGCGCCTCGAAGAGGTCGATGACCGCGAGCCTCGCGCTGAACAGCGTCGCCGCCCGGGCCACCACCTGCGTGGCCAGCAGCGAGTGGCCACCCAGGTCGAAGAAGCTGTCGTGCACGCCGACCCTGGGCGTACCCAGCAGCTCCTTCCACAGCGCCGCCAGCCGCTGTTCGGTGGGCGTGCGGGGCTCGACGTGTCCGGTGTCCTCGTTGGAGCGAGACGGTTCGGGCAGGGCCTTGCGATCCACCTTGCCGTTGGACGTGCGGGGCAGGGCGTCCAGCACCATGAACGTCGCGGGCACCATGTAGTCCGGCAGCCGCGCCGCAAGGTGCGCGCGCAACACGGACTCCTCCAGCGCCTTCTCGAAGCGGCCCACCGCGTAGGCGATGAGCTGCCGGCCCTGGGACGCGTCGTCGCGCGCCACCACCACGCACTCGCTCACGCCCGGGTGCCTTGAGAGCACGGCCTCCACTTCACCCAGCTCCACGCGGTAGCCGCGAATCTTGAGCTGGTGGTCCACGCGGCCCAGGAACTCGATGCGGCCGTCCTGAAGCCAGCGCACCCGGTCCCCCGTCCGGTACATGCGGGCGCCGGGCTTCGTCGCGAAGCCGTCCGGTACGAAGCGCTCCGCCGTCAGGTCCGGTCGGCCCAGGTAGCCCCGGCCCACGCTCTCGCCGCCGATGAACAACTCGCCCGGCACGCCCGTGGGCACCGGCTGCCCGTACGCATCCAGCACGTACACGCGCACGTTGCCCAGCGGCCGGCCCAGCGGCACCGACCGCGTTCCCGGCGTGCGCACGCCGCGCTCCACCCGCTGCGCGAGCACGCCCACCGTCGTCTCCGTGGGGCCGTAGTGGTTGAACACCTCGCAGTCGGGGGCCAGCGCGTGGACCCGCTCCACCAGCGTCCACGACACCGTGTCGCCGCCCAGCACCAGCCTGCGACGCGGCAGCAGCCGCTCCGCATCCTGTCCCGCGAGCAGCGCTTCCAGGTGCGTGGGGACGATCTTCAGGCCCTGCACCTCATGCGCCCGGCCGTATGCCACGAGCCTTCCCGCGTCCGACGCCGTGTCCCGGTCCACCAGGTGCACCGCGCCGCCCGCGCACAGCGTGGGGAACACCGCCGTGTGGCCCAGGTCCGCCGCCAGCGTGGACACCGTCGCGAACGACATGCCCTGGGGCAGCTCCAGCCGGTCGCTGACGCCCGCCACGTAGCAGGCGAGCTGACGGTGTTCGATGACCACGCCCTTGGGCTGACCGGTGCTCCCCGACGTGTAGATGACGTAGGCCGCGTTGCCCGGCAGGACGCCCGTGTCGGGGGCACCTTCCGGCTGTGCGTCCAGCAGTCCGTCGTCCGCGTCCAGGCTCACCAGCAGCTCACCCTGCGAAGGCAGCTCGTCCGCCAGCGCTTCCTCCGTGACGATGAGCTGGACGCCCGCGCCCTTCAGCATGTGGCGCATGCGCTCCGGCGCACTGGCCGCCCCCGCATCCAACGGTACGTAGGCCCCGCCCGCCTTGAGGATGCCCAACAGGCCCACGAGCGCGTGCGCCTTGCGCTCCACGAACAGGCCCACCCGTGTCTCCGGCGCGACGCCGTACTGCTGGAGCAGGTGCGCGAGCTGGTTCGCCCGCCGCTCCAGCGCCGCGTAGGTGAGCGTTCCATCCGGGGCCACCACCGCCAGCGCTTCCGGCGTCCGCGCCGCCTGTTCGGCGATGAGGGCGTGGATGCAGCGCTCCGCGTACGGGAGCGCGGTGTCGTTGAACGTCCCGAGCAGCCGCTGACGCTCCGGCTCCGGCAGCAGTGGGAAGTCCGACAGGCGCAGCGCTCCGGCGTGCGCGACGATGCTCGCGAGCACCGCGTGGAAGCGCTCCGCCATGTGCTCGATGGTAGCCTCGTCGAAGAGGTCCCGGTCGTAGCTCCAGGCGCACACCAGACCTTCGGGCGTGGGCGTCACGGACAGCGTGATGTCCAGCTTCGCGGCGGCGGTGTTCACGCCTTCCACGCTCAGGGTCAGCCCGGGCAATTCCAGCGCCGTCTGCGGCGTGTTCTGGAGGATGAGCTTCACCTGGAACAGCGGCGCGTGCGAACGGCTGCGCTCCGGGTTCATGGCGCGCACCACCTCCTCGAAGGGGAGGTCCTGGTGCGCGAAGGCGCCCAGGGACACGCGCCGCGTCTGCTCCAGCAGCTCCAGGAAGGTGGGGTTGCCTTCCATCCGCAGCCGCACCACGAGCTGGTTGATGAAGAAGCCGATGAGGCCCTCGGTCTCCTTCGTGTCGCGGTTGGCCACGTCGGTGCCCACCACCACATCCGGCTGTCCGCTGTAGCGGTGCAGCAGGCCCTGGAAGGCCGCCATCACCGCCATGAAGAGCGTGGCCCGTCCTCGCTGGGCCAGCGCCTCCAGCCCGTTCGAAATGGCCGGCTCCGTCGTCCGCGCCACCAGGCCGCCCCGGTGGGCGCGCACCGCGGGGCGGGGGCGGTCCAACGGCAGCTCCAGCACGGCCGGGGCTCCCGCCAACTGGTTGCGCCAGTAGTCCAGTTGCTTCTCTAGCAGGTCGCCTCGCAGCCACTGGCGCTGCCAGACCGCGTAGTCCGCGTACTGGATGGCCAGGGGCACAAGCGGCGAGGGCCGGCCCTGCTGGTGGGCGACGTACAGCGCGCTCACCTCCTGCACCAGCACGTCCATGGACCAGCCGTCCGACGCGATGTGGTGCATCGTCAGCAGCACCCGCCATGCGTCCTCCCGCAGGCGCAGGAGTCGGGCCCGCAGCAGCGGTCCCTTCGCCAGGTCGAAGGGCTTCAGCGCCTCTTCCACCTCCAGGCGATGGGCGTCGGCATCCCGCGCGTCCTCGGGCAGCGCTCGCAGGTCCACCTCTTCGAGCGGCAGCGCGAGGTCGGGCAGGACGACCTGCGACGGTCCTTCGGGGCCATCCCGGAAGACGGTGCGCAGGGATTCGTGCCGACGCACCACTTCCTGGAAGCAGTGCTCCAGCGCGCGCACGTCCAGCGCTCCCTCCACGCGCAGGGCGACGGGGATGTTGAACGTGGACGTGCCCGGTTCGAGCTGATCCAGGAACCACAGCCGCTGCTGGGCGAACGACAGCGGCATGCGCTCATCGCGCGGCGCGGGGCGCAGCGGAGGGGCCTGGAGCGCGGCTCCGTCCCGCATCAGGGCTTCCACGCGCAGGGACTGCTCCTCCAGCGTGCGGGCCTCGAAGAGGGCCTGGAGCGGCAGCTCCACCTGGAAGGCCGTGCGGATGCGTGACAGCAACTGCGTCGCGAGCAGCGAGTGTCCGCCGCGCGAGAAGAAGTCGTCCGTCGCGCCCACCGCGTCCTGCTTGAGCACTTCGCGCCAGAGCGCGGCGAGGCGGGTCTCCGTGTCCGTGCGCGGGGCGACGAGGGCCGTGTCGGCGCGCTGGGCTTCGGGCGCGGGGAGGGCGCGTCGGTCCAGCTTGCCGCTGGCCGTGCGGGGGAGTACCTCCAGCGCGACGAAGACCGCCGGCACCAGGGCTTCGGGCAGGGTGCGCCGCAGGAAGGTGCGCAGCGCTTCAGCTTCCACCCGGGGCATGGTGCGCGACACGACGTAGGCCACCAGCGCGGGGCCGTGGGCTTCATCGTCGCGGACCACGACCGCGGCTTCGCGCACGCCGGGGTGCAGGACGAGCGCGGCTTCGACTTCGCCGGGCTCGACGCGCAGGCCGCGCAGCTTCACCTGGGTGTCGAGCCGGCCGAGGAACTGGAGGCGTCCGTCCGACAGCCAGCGGGCCCGGTCTCCGGAGCGGTACAGCCGGGCGCCGGGCTCGGTGGCGAAGGGGTGGGGGATGAAGCGTTCGGCGGTGAGGTCGGGACGGCCCAGGTAGCCGTGCGCCAGGGGCACGCCGCCCAGGTGCAGCTCTCCCGGAACGCCGACGGGCACCGGCCGCAGCGAGGCGTCCAGCACGTACGTCTCCGCGTTCGCCACCGGCCGGCCGATGGGCACCGTCGCGCCGGACTCCTCGCCGGTGACGGAGGACCAGGTGGCGTCGATGGTCGTCTCGGTGGGGCCGTAGGCGTTGACGAGCCGGACCGTGGGCAGCAGCGAGCGCAGCCGCGTGGCCAGGTCCGGCGTCAGCGCTTCACCGCCGCAGAAGAGCAGGCGCAGGTCCGCAGCCTTCGCGAAGGCCGGCTCCGCCGCCAGGAAGCGCAGCACGGAGGGCACGGCCTGGAGGACGGTGATGCGCTGCTTCGACAGCGTGTCCGCGAGGAGCGCGACGTCGCGCTGGGCCTCGGGCGGCGCGAGCACGAGCGTGGCGCCGGACAACAGCGTGGAGAAGACCTCCGCGGCGGAGGCGTCGAAGCCAAGGGCTGCGAGCTGGAGCTGCCGGTCGTCGGCGCCCAGCGCGAAGGTGGTACCCATCCACGTCGCATGGTTCGCCAGCGAGCGGTGGGAGATCAGCGCGCCCTTCGGCTGCCCCGTGCTGCCGGACGTGTAGAGGACGTAGGCGGGCAGCTCCGGGGTCACGTCGGGGAGCAGGGCTTCCGCGAGCGGGGACTCCAGCGCGGCTTCGACTTCGACGACCGGTCCCGTGAAGGCGGGCAGGCGGTCGCGCAGCCGCGTCTCCGTGAGGAGCACCGTGACGCCCGCGTCCTCCAACTGGAAGGCGAGCCGCTCCGACGGTGCGGACGGGTCCAGCGGCACGTAGGTCGCGCCGGCCTTGAGTGCACCGAGCAGGGACACGGGCAGCGCGTGCGAGCGCTCCAGGAACAGCGCCACCCGCGCGCCGGTGGGCAGGCCGAGCGTCCGCAGCCGACGGGCGAGGACGTCGGCGCGTGCATCCAGCTCCCGGTAGGTGACGGTGGCGCCGTCATGCTCCACGGCCACCGCGTCGGGCGTCGCCCGGGCCTGGGCCTCGAACAGCGCATGGACGGGCGTGTCGCGCGGGAAGTCGGCGCGCGCGCGGGTCCATGCACCCAACACCTGCTGTCGCTCCGCCTCCGTGAGCAGGGGCAGGTCGGACAGCCGCCGCTCCGGGTGGGCCGCCGCGTCCTCCAGCAGCACGCGCAGGTGTCCGATGAGGCGTTCGATGGTGCTCCGGTCGTAGAGGTCGGTGCGGTACTCCACCGCCCCCTCCATGCCCTCGGGCTTCTCCGTGAGCGTGAGGGAGAGGTCGAACATCGCGGCGCCGGATTCCACCGGGTGCGGTTCGATGCGCATGCCGGGCAGTGACAGCTCCGCTGTCGGCGTGTTGAGCATCACCAGCGACACCTGGAAGAACGGCGTGCCTTCGACCTGGCGCTTCGGCTGGAGGACCTCCACCAACTTCTCGAAGGGCACGTCCTGGTGGTCGTAGGCATCCAGCGTGACGCGCTTCACCCGGCCCAGCAGATCGCGGAAGGTGGGGTTGCCGTCCAGCCGCGTGCGCAGCACCAGCGTGTTGACGAAGAAGCCGATGAGCCCTTCGGTCTCCTCGCGCGTGCGGCCCGCGATGGGTGCTCCGATGCTGACGTCGTCCTGATCCGCCCAGCGGGAGAGCACCGCCTGGAAGCCCGCGAGCAGGCCCATGAACAGCGTCGCCCCTTCGCGCTGGCAGAGCACTGTCAGGTCCTGCGCCAGCTTCTTGGGGAACATCAGGTGGAAGCTCGCGCCCGGCTGCTGGGAGCCCGCGACGCGGGGGCGGTCCGTGGGCAGCTCCAGCGCCGAGGGGGCTCCCGCGAGCTGGTGACGCCAGTAATCGATTTGTGCCTTGAGCACGTCCCCCTGGAGCCATTCGCGCTGCCAGACGGCGTAGTCCGCGTACTGGATGGGCAGCGACGGCAGCGCCAGCGGCTGACCGGAGAGGGTGGCCGCGTAGCGCGTGACCATCTCCCGGATGAGGATGGCGATGGACCAGCCGTCGGAGACGATGTGGTGCATCGTCACGAGCAGCAGGTTCTCCACGTCCGTCAACCGCAGGAGCCGCGCCCGCAGCAGCGGTCCCTTCGCCAGGTCGAAGGGCCGGCGCGCTTCGTCCTCCGCGAGGCGACGGGCGGTCTCCTCGCGGTCGCGCACGGGCAGCTTCCGCAGGTCCTCCACCGCCAGCGGGAAGGACGCCTTCGGGGCGATGACCTGGACGGGCGTGCCCGCGTGGGTGGTGAAGGTGGTGCGCAGGGATTCGTGGCGGCGCACCAGCTCCGTGAAGGCGCGCTCCAGGGCCGCCGCGTCCATCGCGCCATGCAGCCGCAGCGCGACCGGCATGTTGTAGACGGGGAGACCCGGCTGGTACTGGTCCAGGAACCACAGCCGCTGCTGCGCGAACGACAGCGGCAGGTTCCCCTGTCGCGGCACGGGACGCAGCGGAGGCGCCTGGAGCCGGACGGCGCGGGCCAGCGCAGCGTCCAGCATCGCGGCCTGGGCCTCCAGCGTGCGCGCCTCGAAGAGCTCCTGGAGTCGGGGCTCCACCGCGAACGTGGCGCGGATGCGTGACAGCAACTGCGTCGCGAGCAACGAGTGTCCGCCGCGATCGAAGAAGTCGTCCTTCGCGCTCGTGCCCTTCGTTCCCAGCAGCTCGTTCCACAGCGTGGCGAGCCGGGCCTCGGTGTCCGTGCGCGGCTGGACGAAGTCGCCCTCCGTGCCCTGGACCTCCGGTGCGGGCAGCGCGCGGCGGTCCACCTTGCCGTTGCGCGTGACGGGCAGCGAGGCCCGCATGACGATGGCGGAAGGCACCAGGTATCCGGGCAGCCGCTCCCGCAGCCAGACCTTCAGGGCCGCGACATCCAGCAGCGGCGGGGCTCCCGCGTGCGACGGGGTCGCCGTGGCGCGAGGCACCACGTAGGCCACCAGCGCGCGTCCTCCCGGCATGTCGTCGCGCGCGAGGACCACCGCTTCGCGCACCGACGCATGGCCCAGGAGCACGGCCTCGATTTCACCCGGCTCCACGCGGAAGCCACGCAGCTTCACCTGCGTGTCGCGGCGGCCCAGGAACTGGAGCGTGCCGTCCGCCTTCCAACGCACTTGATCGCCGGAGCGGTACATCCGCGCTCCCGGCACGTCGCTGAACGCATCCGGCAGGAACCGCTCGGCGGTGAGCCCGGCCTGCTGGAGGTAGCCCCAGGCCAGTCCGTCACCGGCCACGTACAGCTCCCCGGGGATTCCCGGCGGCACGGGCCGCAGGTGCGCGTCGAGCACGTACACGCGGGTGTTCGCGAGGGGCCGGCCGATGGACACCGGCGACTCCACCGCGTTCGCGTCGGTCATCACGTGGCAGGTGGTGAAGGTGGTGCCCTCGGTGGGGCCGTAGCCGTTCACCAGCCGGCCCGCGCGGGCCACGTGTTCGCGCACGCGCACCGGGTTCAACACATCGCCTCCGGCGAGCACCTGGCGCACGCGGGCCAGGGCCTCCGGCTGCGTGGCGGCCATCTGCTCGAAGAGCGCGGACGTCAGCCACAGCGTGGTGACGTGGTGCGCTTCCAGCGTGCGGCCCAGCTCCTCCAATGAAGTCGCCTTCGGATCCGCCAGGACCAGCCGGCCTCCGTGCAGCAGGCAGCCCCACAGCTCGAAGGTGGAGGCGTCGAAGGCCAGCGGGGCCAGTTGGAGGAAGACCTCGTCCGGTCCGAACCGGGCGAAGTCCGTGCCCACCACCAACCGGACGATGGCCCGGTGCGGGACGCAGACGCCCTTGGGCCGGCCCGTGGTGCCGGACGTGTAGAGGACGTACGCGAGCGCGTCTCCGCCCTGTGTGGCATTCGGCGCCGTATCCGGCTCCGCGTCCAGGCGTGCCGCTTCCGTGTCGAGCAACAGGACCCGGGGTGCGTTGGCGGGCAGGTGCTGCTTCATCGCCTCCGAGGTGAGGACGCGCACCGCGCCGGTGTCCTCCAGGAAGAAGGACTGCCGCTCCAGAGGCGCTTCGGGGTCGAGCGGGACGTAGGCCGCGCCCGCCTTGAGGATGCCGAGCACCGCCACCGGCAGTTCCAGCGAACGTGCGAGGCACAGCGCCACCTTCGCGCCCGGCTTCACGCCGCCCTTGCGCAGGTGCCACGCGAGCTGGTTCGCGCGGCGGTCCAGCGCCGCGTAGGTGAGCGTCTGGCCCTGGAACTCCACGGCCACCGCGTCCGGTGTGCGCGCGGCCTGGGCTTCGAACAACGCATGCACGGCCGTGTCACGCGGGTACGGCACGGTGGTGGCGTTCCACTCCACCAGCACGCGGTGCCGTTCAGCGTCGGAGAGCAGCGACAGCGTGGACAGGCGCCGCGTGGGCTGTGCCACCGCCGCTTCCAGCAGCAGGCGCAGGTGGTCCATCAGGCGGGTGACGGTCGCCACGTCGTAGAGGTCCGTCCGGTACTCCAGCGCGCCTTGCAGGCCGGAGGACGTTTCGGACAGGGTGAGCGACAGGTCGAAGCGGGACGTGCCGCTCTCCGTGTACACCCGGTGGAAGGTGACGCCTGGGAACGCGATGGCCGTCGTGGGCGTGTTCTGGAGCGAGAGCGCCACCTGGAACAACGGCGGCACGCCGCGCAGCCGGGGCGGCTGGAGGACCTCCACCAGCTTCTCGAAGGGGACGTCCTGGTGCGCGTAGGCGCCAAGCGTGACGTCCTTCACCCGGCCCAGCAGCTCGCGGAAGGAGGGGTCGCCGTCCAGCTTCGTGCGCATCACCAGCGTGTTGATGAAGAAGCCGATGATGCCCTCGGTCTCCGCCTGCGTGCGGCCCGCGATGGGCGCGCCCACGATGACGTCGTCCTGGCCCGCGTGTCGCGCGAGCACGGCCTGGAGGCCCGCGAGCAGGCCCATGAACAGCGTGGCCCCTTCGCGCTGGCACAGCGCCGCCAGGTCCTTCGTCAGCTTCGGGGACAGCTCCACCTTCAGCGAGGTCCCGGGCTGGTTCGGCTCCGCGGTGCGCGGGCGGTCCGTGGGCAGCTCGGAGGTCGGCGGTGCGTCCTCCAACTGGCCGCGCCAGTACGCGAGCTGTTCGTCCAGGACCTCGCCCTGGAGGCCGTCGTGCTGCCACGTGGCGTAGTCCGCGTACTGGAGGGGCAGCTCCGGCAGGGGCGACGGCTTGCCGGCGACGAAGGCTTCGTAGAGCGCCCCCAGCTCCCGGATGAGGATGGACATGGACCAGCCGTCGGAGACGATGTGGTGCATCGTCATGAGCAGCAGGTGCTCCCGCTCCGCGAGGCGCAGGAGTCCTGCGCGCAGCAGCGGTCCCTGCGCCAGGTCGAACGGGGCCCGGGCCTCTTCATTCGCCCGGCGCTGGACTTCTTCCTCCCGAAGGCCCGGCTCCAGCGCGCGCAGGTCGTCCACCTTCAGCGGGAACGTCGTGGCGGCGCTGATGATCTGCACGGGCCGGCCGTCGCGGGCGCGGAAGGTGGTGCGCAGGGACTGGTGCCGACGCACCAGCTCCGTGAAGGCCCGCTGGAGGGCCTCCGCGTTCAGCGCGCCTTCCACCCGCAGCGCGGCGGGCATGTTGTAGAGCGGCAGGTTCGGCTGGAGTTGATCCAGGAACCACAGCCGCTGCTGCGCGAAGGACACCGGCGCTTCGATGGCGCGCGGCGCGATGGTCGCGGCCATGCCCTTGCGCGCCGTCGTGGCCAGTCGTCCCTGGAGCCGCTGGGCCAGTCCCTCCACGGTGGGGGACTCGAACAGCTCGCGCAGCGGGACCTCCAGCCGCAGGGCGGTGCGCAGGCGCGACGCCACCTGCGTGGCCAGCAGCGAGTGGCCTCCCAGCGCGAAGAAGTTGTCCGTCACGCCCAGGCGCGGCACGCCGAGCACCTGCGCGAACACGTCCGCCAGCGTCTGCTCCAGCGGCGTTCGGGGCGCGATGAAGGGCGCTTCGCCGCGCAGGCTGTCCGCGTCCGGCGCGGGCAGCATGCGGCGGGCGAGCTTGCCGCTGGGCGTGAGCGGCAGGGCCTCCAGCCGCAGCAGCGCGGAGGGCACCAGGTACTCCGGCAGTCGGTTCGCGAGCTGCCGGCGCAGGGCCTCCGGATCCCAGGCCGCGTCGGCCGGGAGGACCACGTAGCCCACGAGTCGCTTGTCTCCGGCCACGTCCTCGCGCACCACCGCGGCCGCGTCGCGCACGCCGGGCAGGCTTCGCAGGACGGCCTCCACCTCGCCGGGTTCCACGCGGAAGCCACGCACCTTGGCCTGCTGGTCGATGCGGCCCAGGAAGTCGAGCGTTCCGTCCGTCCGCCAGCGCGCGCGGTCGCCCGTGCGGTACAGCCTCGCGCCCGGGACGGGGGAGAACGCATCCGGCACCAGCTTCTCCGCCGTCAGCTCCGGGCGGCCGTGGTAGCCGGCCGTCACCTGGATGCCGGCGATGAGCAGCTCGCCCTGCACGCCCACGGGGCAGGGCTGGCCGCTCGCGTCCACGACGTAGAGCTGGGTGTCCGGCAGCGGGGCGCCGATGGAGGGCAGCCGCTCCCAGGTGGAAGGCGCACCTTGCAGCCGGTGCGCGCTGACGACGTGGCTCTCCGTGGGGCCGTATTGGTTCTCCAGTACGCAGTCCGGCAGGCGCTCGAAGAAGGACACCAGCGCGGGCGTCACCTGCAACTGCTCACCGGCCGTCACCACTTCCCGCAGGCGCTCCGGTAGCGGGGCTCCGTGCGCCACGGCATCCGCGAGCGACTGGAGCGCGACGAAGGGCAGGAAGAGCCGCTCCACGCCCTCGGTCGCCATGAGGCGCAGGAGCGCGGGCATGTCCCGGCGCACTCCCGCCGTGGGCACCACCAGCGTGCCGCCCGCGCTCCAGGTGGACAGCATCTCCTGGAAGGAGACGTCGAAGCTCAGCGACGCGAACTGCAACGTCGTGGCGTTCGCCTTCACCGAGCGCTGGCACTGCCAGTCCAGCATGTGCGACAGCGCGCGGTGCGACAGCTCCACGCCCTTGGGCCGCCCGGTGCTGCCCGACGTGTAGATGAGGTAGCAGGCCGACTCCAGCGGCACGTCCACGTGGGGCGCGTGCGTGGGCTGCGACGACACCGCGTCCAGCAGCAGCACCGCGACGTCCGGGCTCCTGGGCAGCGTGGCTTCCAGCGCCGCCTGGGTCAGCACCGCGCGGATCCCGGCGTCCTCGCGCATCAGCGCCAGCCGTTCGGCTGGATAGGTGGGATCGAGCGGCACGTAGGCCGCGCCTGCCTTGAGGATGCCGAGCACGCCCGTCGCCATCTCCAGCGAGCGTTCCACGCACAGCCCTACGCGGTCCCCGGTGCGCACGCCCAGCTCGCGCAAGTCGTGGGCGACCTGATTGGCCTGTCGCTCCAGTTGGGCATACGTGAGGTGCTGGCCTTCGAACTTCACCGCAACGGCCTCCGGCGTGCGCGCGGC
The DNA here is from genome assembly GCF_003612065.1 of Corallococcus sp. CA047B. NCBI lineage: Bacteria > Pseudomonadati > Myxococcota > Myxococcia > Myxococcales > Myxococcaceae > Corallococcus > Corallococcus sp. CA047B. Next base: position 23,286 of record NZ_RAWD01000025.1, on the reverse strand, counting down.
CTGGGCCTCGACGCGGCCGTGGACCGTGGTCGTCACGGGCAGGGCGGGACGGGTGTTCCAGTCCACCAACACCTGCTGCCGCTCCGTCTGGGACAGGAGCGACAGCGTGGACAGGCGCTGCTCGGGCCGGGCCACCGCGTCCTTGAGGAGCGCGTGCAGGTGCGTGACCAGCCGCTCGGCCGTGGCCGCTTCGTACAGGTCGGTGCGGTACTCCAGCGCGCCACGGACGCCCTGGGGTGACTCGCTCAGCGTGAAGGTGAAGTCGAACTTCGCGGTGCCGCTGTCCAGCTCCAGCAGCTGCATCTGGAGGCCCGGCACGGTCAGTTCCGCCGAAGGCGTGTTGAGCATCACCAGCGCCACCTGGAAGAACGGCGTGCGCTCCGGCATGCGCGGCGGCTGAAGCGCTTCCACCAGCTTCTCGAAGGGCACGTCCTGGTGCGCGAACGCACCGAGCGTGACGTCCTTCACCCGGCCCAGCAGTTCGCGGAAGGTGGGGTCGCCGTCCAGCTTCGTGCGCATCACCAGCGTGTTGACGAAGAAGCCGACCAGTCCCTCCATCTCCGACTGCGTGCGGCCCGCGACAGGCGCGCCCACGCAGATGTCGTCCTGGCCCGAGTAGCGCGACAGGAGCGTCTGGAGGCCCGCGAGCAGGCCCATGAACAGCGTGGCGCCTTCACGCTGGCAGAGCGAGCGCAGCGACTGCACCAGCTCCAGCGGCAGCTCCACCTCCAGCCACGTGCCCGGGTTGCGGGTGTCCGCGGTGCGCGGGTGGTCCGTGGGCAGGTCCAGCGCGGGAGGCGCGTCCTCCAACTGCTTGCGCCAGTAGTCGACCTGCGCCTCCAGCACGTCCCCGCGCAGCCACTCGCGCTGCCAGGCGGAGTAGTCCGCGTACTGGATGGGCAGCTCCGGCAGCGGCGAGGGCCGGCTGGCGAGCCGCGCCTCGTACAGCGCGACCATCTCGTGGATGAGCACGGCGATGGACCAGCCGTCCGAGATGATGTGGTGCATCGTGACGAGCAGCAGGTGTTCGTGCTCCGCGAGCCGCAAGAGGCGCGTGCGCAACAGCGGCCCTTGCGACAGGTCGAAGGGCTGACGGGCTTCGTCCTTCGCCCTCAGTCCCGCCTCTTCCTCGCGTTCAACGAGGGGCAGGTGCTCCAGCGATTCGACCGACAGCGTCCACGGCGCGGGGGGCGCGAAGACCTGGGCGGCCGTGCCGTCAATCACCTGGAAGGTGGTGCGCAGCACCTGATGCCGGCGCACCAGCTCCGTGAAGGCCTCGGTGAGCGCGGTGACGTCCAGCACGCCTTCCAGGCTCAGCGCGGCGGGCATGTTGTAGAGCGCGCTGCCCGGTTGGTACTGGTCCAGGAACCACAGCCGCTGCTGCGCGAAGGACAGCTCGGCGGACGTGACGCCGGGGCGCGCGGTGATGGCGGGCGGGCGCGGCGCGCGGTCCGCTTCGGGCACGCGGTCCTCGATGCGGCGGGCGAGCGTCTCCACCGTGGGGTGGTCGAACACCTCGCGCAGCCGCACGTCCACGCCCAGGCCGGTGCGCAGGCGCGACGTCACCTGCGTGGCCAGCAGCGAGTGGCCTCCCAGGTCGAAGAAGCTGTCGGTGATGCCGACGTGGGCCAGGCCCAGCACCTGCGCGAAGATGTCCGCCAGCGTCTGCTCCAGCGGCGTGCGGGGCGTGATGAGGAGCGCCCCGCCGCGCAGGCTGTCCACGTCCGGCGCGGGCAGCAGCCGGCGCACCAGCTTGCCCGTGGGCATCACCGGCAGCGCGTCCAGGCGCATCAGCGCGGTGGGCAGCATGTACTCCGGCAGTCGCCGTCCCAGGGCCTGCCGCAGGGCCTCCGGTTCCCACGCGGTGTCCGGCTGGAGCACCACGTAGCCCACGAGCCGCTTGTCGCCGGGCACGTCCTCACGCACCAGCGCCGCCGCCGCGCGCACGCCCGGCACGTCGCGCAGGGCCGCTTCCACTTCTCCCAGTTCGATGCGGAAGCCCCGCACCTTCACCTGACTGTCGAGCCGACCGAAGAACTCGATGGCGCCGTCCTCGCGCCAGCGGGCGCGGTCTCCAGTGCGGTACAGCCGCGCGCCGGCTTCTCCGGAGAGGCCATCCGGGACGAACTTCTCCGCGGTCAGCTCCGGGCGCTCGTGGTAGCCGAGCGCCACCTGGGGGCCTCCGACCATCACCTCGCCGGGGACGCCGGCGGGGCAGGGGCGGCCGGTGGGATCCACGATGTACAGCCGCGTGCCGGGCACGGGCATTCCCACCGGGGGCAGCCGCTCCCAGGTGTTCGGCGGGCCGCGCAGGCGGTAGGCGCTGACGACGTGCGCTTCGGACGGGCCGTACTGGTTCTCCAGTGTGCAGTGGGGCAGTTGTTCGAAGAGGGCCACGAGCGCGGGCGTCACCTGCAACTGCTCACCGGCCGTCACCACCTCCACCAGCCGCTTCGGCACGGGCGCGCCGTGGGCCACGGAGTCCGCCATCGTCTGCAACGCGATGAAGGGCAGGAAGAACCGCTCCACGCCGTGACGGTCCATGAAGGCCAGCAGCGCCGGCATGTCCTGACGGGTCTCCGACGTGGGCACCACGATGGAGGCGCCCACGGACCAGGACGTGAACATCTCCTGATAGGTGATGTCGAAGTTGAGCGACGCGAACTGCAACGTGACGGCGTCCACCTTGGGCGAGCGCTGGCGCGTCCACGCCACCACCCAGGACAGCGTGCGGTGCGCGACCGCGATGCCCTTGGGACGGCCGGTGCTGCCGGACGTGTAGATGATGTAGCAGAGCGAGTCCGGCCAGATGGCGGACGGCGGCGCATGGGACGGCAGGGCGGCGAAGGTCGCGGCCTCCGTGTCCATGCACACCACGCGCGCATCCGTCGCGGGAATCCTGGGGAGGATCCATGACTGGGTGAGCACCACCTGCGAGCCCGAGTCCTCCAACATCAGGGACAGGCGCTCCGCCGGATAGGCCGGATCCATGGGGACGAAGGCCGCGCCCGACTTGAGGACGCCCAGCACGCTCACCACCATCTCCAGCGACCGCTCCAGGCACAGCGCGATCCGGTCTCCCGGACGCACGCCGCTGTCGCGCAGGTGCCACGCGAGCTGGTTCGCGCGGCGGTCCAGCTCCGCGTACGTGAGGGCCTGGCCTTCGAAGAGGGCCGCCACGGCGTCGGGCGTGCGGCGGGCCTGGGCCTCGAAGGACTCGTGCACCAGCGGTTCGGGGGGGCCGTCGAACGCGGTGGTGCTCCAGTCCACGAGGACGCGCTGGCGCTCGGCGTCGCTCAGGAGGTTGAGCTCGGAGAGGCGGCGCTCGGGGTTCGCGACCGCGTCCTCCAGGAGCACGCGCAGGTGCTCCATCATCCGCGCGGCGGTGGTCGCCTCGAAGAGGTCGCTGCGGTACTCGAAGGCGACCTGGAGTCCTCGCGGCGTTTCGGTGAAGACGAGGGTGAAGTCGAACTTGGACGTGCCGCTGTCCACGTCCACCGTGCGGAAGGTGAGGCCCGGGCCGGTCAGCTCCGCCATCGGCGTGTTGAGCAGCACCAGCGTCACCTGGAAGAAGGGCGTGTGGCCCGCCTGCCGGGGCGGTTGCAGCGCTTCCACCAGCTTCTCGAAGGGCACGTCCTGGTGCGCGTACGCGCCCAGCGTCACGGCCTTCACCCGGCGCAGCAGCTCCACGAAGGTCGGGTCGCCGTCCAACTGCGTGCGCAGCACCAGCGTGTTGACGAAGAAGCCGATGAGCCCCTCGGTCTGCGGCTGGTTGCGGCCGGCGATGGGCGCGCCGATGCTGACGTCGTCCTGGCCCGTGTAGCGCGACAGCAGCGCCTGGAGGCCCGCGAGCAGGCCCATGAAGAGCGTGCCCTTCTCGCGGCGGCACAGGGCCCGCAGGCCCTGCATCAGCGCGTGCGGGAACACCTCCCGGTGCGTGGCGCCGGGGTTGCTCGTGTCACCGGTGCGCGGGTGGTCGGTGAGCAGCTCCAGCGCGGGCGGGGCACCCTCCAGTTGCTTGCGCCAGTAGTCGACCTGTTTGTCCAGCAGGGCGCCCTGGAGCCAGTCGCGCTGCCAGATGGCGAAGTCGGCGTACTGAATGGGCAGCTCCGGCAGGGGCGAGGGCCGTCCGGCGGTGAAGGCTTCATAGAGGGTGACGGCTTCACGGATGAGCACGCCGATGGACCAGCCGTCGGAGACGATGTGGTGCATCGTGACGAGCAGCAGGTGTTCGCGCTCCGCGAGGCGCAGCAGGCGGGTGCGCAGCAGGGGGCCTCGCGACAGGTCGAACGGGGCGCGGGCCTCCTCGCGGACGCGGAGCAGGGCTTCGGCTTCGCGCTCGGCGGCGGGCCAGTCGCGCAGGTCCTCGACCTCCAGGGTGGAGTCCGCGGTGGGCGCGATGACCTGGATGGGATCGCCGTTCTGGACCTGGAAGGCGGTGTGCAGGGCCTCGTGGCGGAGCATCACCTCCGCGAAGGCGCGGCCCAGCGCGGACACGTCCAGCGTGCCCTCCAGCCGCATCGCGGACGGGATGTTGTAGAGCGCGCTGCCGGGTTCGTACTGGTCCAGGAACCACAGGCGCTGCTGCGCGAACGACAACGGCAGCGTCCCCGTGCGGGGCACGCGCTGGATGGACTGCGAACCCGGGGAGGCGGCGGGGCGAGCGGGTGCCGCTGGCGGCGTGGCGCGGACCGTGGCGGCTTGGGGGGAAGCGGTGTGCGCGGGAGCGTCAAGTTGCGCTGCGCGGACCGTGGCACCCTGCGGCGTCACGGCGTGCGCGGTGGCGCCCGGTTGCGTGACGTGAGCCGTGGCACCTTGCGAGGTCACTGTGCGAGCAGTGGATCCCATCGGAAACGTGGATGGGGCACTGGTGCTCGGCAGTGCAGCCGTGTGGACAGCGCCACCCGGCGTCGGCGTGGACCTCGATGGAGCATCCGCCGTCGTCGCAGGTCTCGCGATCATGCCCGGAGTCGAAGCCGGGGACGGGGGCGGCACGCGCGGAGCGGGCGTGAGCAGCTCCACCTCACCGTCCGAGCGATAACGCGCTCGAGCGCCAGTGCCGTACAGCCTTGCTCCCGTGCCTTCCGGTGACGCCGGCAGGCGCGCCTGGGTCAACTCCGGGGCCTTCCAGAAACCGAGCGGCACGGCATCCCCGCCCAGGAACAGCTCCCCCACCACGCCCACCGGAGCACGCCGACCGGCGGCATCCAGCACGAAGCGCGGCCCTGGCGTCGTGGTCTCCCGGGCTCCAGGAAGCAGCGACACGGGCGAGACAATCCGCGCGGAGGTGGCGCGCTGGAGCGCGCGCGCGAGGTCCGGCGACAGGCCCTCCGCGTCGTCCAGCACCAGCGTCCGCACCTGCCCCAACACGCCGGCCGCATCTGGCATCTCCGCGAGCGTCCTCGCGATCTCGAACGAGCCGCGCAGGTGCACCGACGGGCCCATGCGCAGGAGGCGCGCGAGCATCCCTGCCCGGTCCTCTTCGACGGGCGCGGCGTCCGTCATGGGCGCGGTGTGTTCCTGGCTCTGGCGGCGCAACACGTCCAGGTGCCGCAGGCCCTCCAGGGTGATCTCCGGGGCGATGCCGAAGTCGATGAGGCAGGCCACCTCGTCCACGTCGGCCTGTCGCAGTTGCTCCACGCGGGCCGCCAGCGAATCCGGCGTGCCGAACAGGCCGCCCGACTCCAGGTAGCGCGACACGCCCTGCTCCAGGAGCACATCCATGTCCTGGGGCGTGAGCGAGCGCACGTCGAAGCCCGGGCCCTGGCTGGCCACGAGTCCGTTCACCAGCTCCACCGAGCTGCGGAAGTAGCGCAGCAGCGGCTCACGCGCCTGTCGCTTCACATCCTCGCGGCTGGAGGTGACGAAGGTGTGGAGCATCAACACGACGTGGCCGCGGCCGGGGTGGCCCGCCTTGCGCCGGGCCTCGCGGTAGATGGCGATCTTCCGCTCCAGCTCCACGAAGTCCTGGCCCAGGCCCAGCACGTTGGTGAGCAGGCCCGTGCCCAGCTCGCCCGCGAGCCGGAAGGTCTCCGGGTTGAAGGCGGCGGTGATCCACACCGGCAATTCCGCCTGCACCGGGCGGGGACGGATGGCGAGGTCCACCTCCACGCCCGCGCCGTTGGTGCGGCGCACCGTGCCGCCCTTCCACAGCTTGCGTACCTCCTCCACGCCCCGACGCACGGCCTCCGGACGCTGGTGGAAGTTCTGCGGCGCGAAGACGAAGTCGTTCGCGTTCCAGCCCGTGGCGAAGGACACGCCCGCGCGGCCGTTGGAGAGGTTGTCGATGACCGACCACTCCTCCGCGACGCGCAGCGGATCATGCAGCGGCAGCACGACGCTGCCCGCGCGGATGGACACCCGCTCGGTCACCATGGCCAGCGCGGCGCTGGTGGCGGTGGGGCTGGGGTAGGGGCCCCCGAAGTCGTGGAAGTGGCGCTCCGGCGTCCAGACGGCGCTGAACCCATGGGCGTCCGCGAACTTCGCGCCGTCGATGAGCAACTGGTACTTCTTCCGCCCCGAGGCCTCCGCGTCATTGGCGAAGTAGAAGAGGCTGAAGTCCAGGGCCCGCTTCGTGGCGGTGCCCGTCCGACGTGACTCCTCTCGGAATTCGGCGCGCGAGGGCAGCACCACCGGAAGCCCACGGGACAGGGCCCACAGCAGCTCCAGGCCCGCCGGATCCGAATCCGCATCCGACGTGCTCAGCCACAGCTCGCCCGGCCGTGACTCCACGCGCGCATCCAGCGCGGCGAGGCGGTGGACGAGGTTGCGGTGGCTCAGCATCACGCGGGGACGCGACAGGTCCGTGCCTTCGCGCACAAGGCACGCGAGGCCGTCCACGGCCACTTCCGGCCCGTGTGCCCCTGGCGCGGCGCCTCCGGCCGAAGCGTCCTCCACGCGGAGGACGGACGCGGACACACCGGACGGAAGGGTGAGCGTTGCGTCGGTCACGACCAGGAGCGGGCCGCCCTCGTGTCCGAATGACGCCAGCTCCCCGAGCCCGTCACGCGACACCAGCGCATACGCGCCCCCGGCCGCCAGCACCCCCCACAGCGCGACGGCGCGCTCGGGAGACGGCTCCACGCACACGGCGACCGGAACGCCCGGCCCCACGCCTCGCGCCCGCAGTTGAGCCGCGAGCGCCAGTGCCTTCTGCCGCAGGGACCGCCACGACAGGACCCGCTCGTGCTGCCCCACGGCCATCGCGTCCGGCGTCTGCTCCGCGCGGGACGCGAGCAGGGCCGGCAGCGAGCCGTTTCCGGAGACGCGGACCTCGGTGCTCCGTGCGCGCACGGGCATCGCGTCCAGCGACAACCGGGACAGCGGCTTCGTGGGCGAGGCGACGGCGTCGGAGAGCAGGGCCTGCAACTGGGACAGCAGCCGCGCGATGGTCTCCGCGTCGAACAAATCGACGGCGTACTCCAGCGTCCCGGAGAAGCCCCGGGCGTCCTCCCGCATCAACATCGTGAGGTCCGCGAGCGACGTGCCGTACTGCGCGGGCAGCTCGGTGACGTCGTAGTAGACCAGCCGCAGGCCGGGGAAGTCCTCGATGGGCGCGGACACGCTCTCCGCGTGCAGCAGGAAGATGGCGTCGAAGAGGCGGCCCAGCCGGTGCTCCTCTCCGGGCTCCAGCTCCCCCAGCAACTGCTCATAGGGCACGTCCGGGTTCGCGAAGGCCCCGAGCGTGGTGTCGCGCACCCGCATCGCGAGCGTGCGGAAGTCCGGATCCCCCGCGGCGCTCGTGCGCAGCGCCAGCGCGTGCGCCACGTAGCCGATCTGCGGCTCCAGCTCCGGCCGCGTCCGGTTGCCGATGGACGTGCCCACCAGGATGTCGTCCTGCCCCGAGCACCGGGCCAGGAGCGCCGTGAAGCCGGCGAGCAGCGTCATGTACCCCGTGAGCCCCTCCCGCTGGCTGAACGCGTTCAGTGCGACGCTCAGCTCCTCCGAGAAGGTGAACGCGTGCCGCGCCCCGCGCCGCTTCGCACCGGGGATGCGCGGGCGGTCCAGCGGCAGGGACAGGGCCCCGGGACGTCCCGCGAGCTGGCGTCGCCAGTACGCCTGCTGATCCGCGAGCGTGCCGTCGGCGAGCACATGCCGCTGCCAGAGCGTGAAGTCGATGTACTGGATGGACAGCGCCGGCAGCGGCACGGTCACGCCGTGCACGAAGCCGGTGTAGAGGGCCAGCGCCTCGCGGATGAGGTTCACCAGCGACAGCGTGTCCGCGACGATGTGATGGATGGTCACGAGCAGCACGTGCTCCGTGTCCGCCATCCGCAGCAGGCTCACGCGCACGAGCGGGCCCCGGTCCAGCGCGAACGGCGCCGCCGGCTCCAGACGCGCGCGCCGCAGGGCCTCCGCCTCCAGGTCCCCGGCGAAGCCGCGCAGGTCCACCACGGGAATGGAGATGCGCACCTCGGGCAGCAGGCGCGGCACACCCTGGCCATTCACGTCCACGAAGACGGTGCGCAGGGATTCGTGGCGGCGGATGACCTCGTTGACGCCGCGCTCCAGCAGGTCCGGGCGCAGCGCACCGGAGATGCGGACCGCGAGCGGCTCGTTGAACAGCGAGCTGCCCGGCTCCCGGGCCCCCATCTCCCAGACGCGCTCCTGCACGTACGACAGGGGCAGGGGCTCCTTGCGGGGCCAGGGCTGGATGGCCGCTGCCGCCGCGGTCGGAGCTTCCCCTTCATCCGCGCCGAGCAAGCCCTCCGCCTGGAGTCGCGCTTCGATGCGCTCCGCGAGGCCCGCCACGGTGGGCGCCTCGAACAGGTCGCTCAGGGGCACCTGCGTGCGGAACGTCTCACGCAGCCGTGTGAGCAGCTGCGCCGCCATGAGCGAGTTGCCGCCCAGGTCGAGGAAGTTGTCGTCCAGCCCGATGTCCGTGATGCCCAGCCGCTCGCGCCACAGCTCCATCAGCCGTTGCTCGATGTCGCTCAGGCCGGAGGGCGCGGCCACGACGGCCACCGGGGCCACGGGTTCCACCGCAGGCGACGGCGCGACCGCGACCGGGGACGCGACCTCCGGCAGGGGGAGCGCGGGCCGGACGTCCACCGTGATGCGGACGGTCTCGAACGGATAGCCCGGCAGGGAGATGCGGCGGCGGGGACCGTGGGCGTGCAGTGCCTCCCAGTCCACGCTCGTGCCCAGGCGCCACAGCGTGCCCACGGACTCCAGCAGGGTCTGGAGATCGGACGTGGAGGTGCCCGCGCGGCGCAGCGAGGACACGGCCACGGTGTCCGGCGCCGTGCGCAGCCGCAGCCGTGCGAGCGCGGTGAGGCCCTGATCCGGCCCTGCCTCGATGAGCAGGCCATGGCCGGATTGCAGCAGCGCCTCCAGGCCGGCGCCGAAGCGCACCGGCTCCCGCATCTGCCGCGCCCAGTAGCGAGGCGAGGTGGCTTCCTCCGGACGGATCCACGTGCCGGTGAGGCTGGACACGTAGGGCACGGCCGGGGCCTTCAGCGTGAGGCCCGCGACGGCCCGCTCCAGCTCGTGCATCAGCGGTTCCACGGCGCGCGAGTGGAACGCATGCGACGCGGGCAGCCGCACCACGCCCACGCGCCGCCCCACGAGCGTGCGCTCCAACGCGGCCAGCGGTTCCAGCGGCCCGGACACCGTGCACCGGTCCGGACCGTTGAGGGCGGCGATCTCCAGTGAGTCGGAGAGCAGCGGACGGACGTCCTCCGCGGACAGGCCCACCGCGAGCATCCCGCCCGCGGGCAGCCGCGACATCAGCTCGCCCCGCACCACGGACAGCCGCAGCGCGTCCTCCAGCGACAGCACGCCCGCGACGCAGGCCGCCGCGTACTCACCGAAGCTGTGCCCCAGCAGGGCGCCAGGCTTGAACCCCAGCCCCATCCACCACCGCGCGAGCGAGACCTCCACGGCCAGCAACGCGGGCAGCGCGAAGCGGGGCTCCGCGAGGGCCGCCTCCGCACGGGCCTCTTCTCCGGCGGACGGGAACAGCACGGACTTGAGGTCCTGTGTCAGCCCCATGGACGGCAGCAGCGCGAGGCAGGCCTCCAGCTCCTGTCGGAAGCGGGGCTCGGCGTCGAACAGCTCGCGGGCCATCCCCACGGACTGCGCACCCTGACCCGGGAAGAGGAAGGCCACGCGCTGCGACGGCGGAGCCTCCACGTCGCGCACGGTGGACGTCGTGCCGGGCTTGCGAAGGGCCTCCACGAGTCCGGTGACGTCCTCCGCGACCACCGTGCGGCGCACCTCGAAGCCCTTGCGCCCCACGTTGCGCGTGAAGGCCACCTCCGCGAGCTCCACGTCGGAGCGGGCTTCCACCGCGTCGGCCAGCTCGCGCGTCACCGTCTCCAGCGCGGCGGGCGTGCGGGCGGACAGCGTGACGAGCTGCCGTGAACGACGTCCTCCGGAGACGGGCTCGCGCGCGGGCGCTTCTTCCAGCACCACGTGAGCGTTGGTGCCACCGATGCCGAACGAGCTGACGGCCGCGCGGCGGGGCCCGCCGGTGCGCTCCCACGGGCGAAGGGTGGTGTTCACGAAGAAGGGGCTGCGCGCGAAGTCGATCTCCGGGTTGGGCTGCTCGAAGTGGAGGCTGGGGGGCAGCTCGCCGTGGTGCAGGGCGAGGGCGGCCTTGATGAGACCGGCGATGCCCGCCGCCGTGTCCAGGTGCCCGATGTTCGTCTTCACCGAACCCAGCGCGCAGTAGCCCGTGCGCTGCGTGTGCGCCCTGTACGCCCGCGTGAGGGCCGCCACTTCGATGGGGTCGCCCAGCGAGGTGCCGGTGCCGTGCGCCTCCACGTACTCCACGCTGTCCGCGTCCACGCCCGCCGCCGCGAGCGCCCGGGCAATCACCTGGCTCTGCCCCTGGATGCTGGGCGCGGTGTAGCTGACCTTGGCCGCCGCGTCGTTGTTGAGCGCGGAGCCCTTGATGACCGCGTACACGCGATCCCCGTCCCGCATGGCGTCGTCGAGCCGCTTGAGCACCACCACGCCCAGGCCGCTGCCCAGCACGGTGCCCCGGGCCTTCGCGTCGAAGGCTCGGCAATGGCCGTCCGGCGAGAGGATCATCCCCTCCTGGAAGAGGTAGCCCGTGCGCTGCGGCAGGGACACCTTCACCGCGCCCGCCAGCGCCAGGTCCGACTGCCGGGTGCGCAGGCTCTGGCAGGCCAGATGCACCGTGACGAGCCCGGTGGAGCACGCCGTGAAGACGTTGAGGCTCTCTCCGCCGAGCTTCAGCTTGTAGGCCGTCTTGGTGGCCACGTTCTCGCCGCCGGTCGTCCCCAGCGCCTCGAACAGGGAGGCCGGGTCCTTGCGCGTCTGTCCCAGGAGCGACAGCAGGTGCACGTTGGAGCTGCCCGCGCCCGCGTACAGCGAGACGGGCTCGGAGAGGCGCTCCGCGTCGTAGCCCGCGTCCTCCAGGGCGTTCCACGCGCACTGGAGGAACAGGCGCTGCTGCGGATCCATCCACTGCGCCTCGCGCGGGGACAGGCCGAAGAACGCTGCATCGAAGCCGTCCGCCTCCTCCAGCACACCGCCCGCCGGCACGAAGTCGGGATGGTCGCGCAGCGCGTCCGGGAACAGCGGGGAGGGCTCCAGCTCCTCCTTGGTGAAGCGCGTGATGGACTCCACGCCCTCGCGCAGGTTGCGCCAGAACGCGTGCACGTCCGGAGCGCCGGGGAAGCGGCCCGCCATGCCGATGATGGCGATGTCGCCGGAGTCCTTCCCGGACGCCTCACGGGGCACCTCCGGGCGGGGCGTGGGACGGGGCGCGCTGGCCTCGCGCTCCAGCCTCGCGGCGAGCTGGGCGACCGTCGGGTGTTCGAAGAAGTGGGTGACGGGGATGTCCAGGCCCAGGGCCTCGCGAAGCTGCGTGCTGGCCTTCACCACCAGAAGCGAACCGCCGCCCAGGTCCTCGAAGAAGTGCGCGTGCAGGCCCACGCGCGGCACGTCGAGCACGCGCGCCCAGACCTCGGCGATGCGCTGCTCCATCGCGGTGCCGGGCGTGGCGAAGGGCGCGTCCGACGCGGGTTGCGCGACTGTGGGCGCGGGCAGGGCGTCGCGGTCCAGCTTGCCGCCCGGGGTGAGGGGCAGCGCGTCCATCCGCACGAAGGAGGAAGGCACGAAGGCATCGGGCAGTCGCTCCTTGAGGAAGCGGCGCACGGCCGGAATCTCCAGGGATTCATCCGCCACCATCCAGGCGCGGAGCTGGGTCTCGCCCGCGACTTCGCGTGGGAGCACCACCGCCTGACGCACGCCCGGGACCTGGGCCAGCGCGGCCTCCACCTCACCCAGCTCGACGCGGATGCCGTGCACCTTCACCTGGGCATCGCGGCGGCCCAGGAACTCCAGGCGGCCATTGGACAGCGTGCGCACGCGGTCCCCCGTGCGGTACAGCCGGGCGCCGGGCTCTTGGGAGAACGGGTCGGGCACGAAGCGCTCGGCGGTGAGCGCGGGCCGCTCCAGGTAGCCGCGCGCCACGCCTACGCCTCCCACGTACAGCTCTCCCGGCACGCCCACGGGCACGGGCTCACCGCGTCCATCGAGCACGAACATGCGCACGCCAGGGATGGCGCGGCCGATGGACGGACGCGTGGCGTCCACGTCCGGGTCCAGGGTCGCGCAGATGGTGATCTCCGTGGGGCCGTAGGCGTTGAGGAAGCGGCGGCCCGGCTTCCAGCGCGAGGCCAGCTCCGGCGTGCACGCCTCGCCCACGGACGCCACGACCTCCAGCAGGGGCAGCGCGGAGGGCTCCAGGGGCGCAAGCGACGTGGGCGTGGCGGTGACGGCGGTGATGCGCTCGGAGGCGAGCACCTGCTGCAACGGAGGCCCCGGCAGCAGCGACTCCGGCGGCGCGAGCACCAGCGTCGCGCCGGACAGGAGGGCGGCGAAGATCTCACCCACCGACGCGTCGAAGCCGATGGACGCCAGTTGCAGCAGCCGGCTGCCCGGACGCAGCTTGAGCGCGTCGCCCAGGGCGGAGGCGGTGTTGCACAGGCCGTGGTGCGCCAGCAGCGCGCCCTTGGGCGTGCCGGTGGAGCCGGAGGTGAAGATGACGTAGGCGAGGTGCGCGGGCGTGATGGCCGGCGCGGGTTCGGGAGGCAGGGGGGACCGTGCCTCCAGCGAAGCGCGCTCCTCGTCGAGCAGCACCAGCAACTCACCCTGGGGCGCCAGCCGGTCCGCCAGCGCTTCGTTGCTCAACAGCACGGCCCCCCGTGCCTCGCGCAGCATCGCTTCCAGGCGCGCCGGGGGCTGTCCCGGATCCAACGGCAGGAAGGCGGCGCCCGCCTTGAGCACGCCGAACAGCGCCACCACCAGGTCAGGGGTGCGCTCCAACTGCACGCCGACGATTTGATCCGGACGGACGCCTGCCACGATGAGGTGCCGCGCGAGCTGGTTCGCGCGGGCGTCGAGCTGTGCGTACGTCAGCGTCGTTTCGCCCAGCGCGACGGCGATGGCCTCGGGCGTGGTCCGGGCCTGCGCCTCGAAGAGACGGTGCGCGAGGTCCGGGGCCACGGAGGGGCCGGTGGAGCGCCATGCCTCCATCACCTGTCGGCGGTCGTCCGGGGTCAGCAGGGGCAGGGCGGTGATGGCCTGCTCGGGGTGCGCGGCCGCGCCGACCAGCAGCGTGTCCAACTGCCCGAGCATCCGCGCGATGGTGTCCGCGTCGAAGAGGTCGGTGGCGTACTCGCACATCAGCTCCAGCCCGTTCCCGGAGTCGGTGACGGAGAGCGTCAGGTCGAGCTTGGTGGCGCCGGTGTCTCCGAGCGTGCTGCTCAGCGTGAGGCCGGGCAGGTGCACCGGGTGGGACGCGGCGTCCTGGAGGACGAGCTTCACCTGGAAGAGGGGCGCGTGCGCGAGGCTGCGCTCCGGATTGAGGCCGCGCACCATCGCGTCGAAGGGCAGGTCCTGGTGGGCCCACGCCTCCAGCGACGTGCGGTGGGCGCGGCGCAGCAGCTCACGGAAGGACGGCGCGCCGGAGAGGTCGCCACGCAGCGGAAGCTGGTTGACGAACAGGCCGACGATGCCCGCGGTCTCCGGCCGCGCGCGGTGCGCGGTGTCCACGCCCACCACCACGTCCTCCTGCCCGGTGTAGCGGTGCAGCAGCACCTGGAAGCCCGCGAGCAGCGCCACGAAGGGCGTGGTGCCCTCGCGCGAAGCGAGTGTCTTCACCCGGTCCCAGGCCGCCTTCTCCAACCGGTGGGTCCGCTGGGCGCCCCGGTAGGACTGCACGCGGGGCCGGCGACGATCGCCGGGAAGGTCGAGCACGGGCGGGGCTCCGGCCAGGTGCTCGCGCCACCAGCCGAGCAGATCCTCCTGTCGCTCACCGCGCAGCCACGAGCGCTGCCACGACGCATGGTCGGCGTACTGGAGGGGCAGCTCGGGCAGGGTGGGGACGCGCCCGGCGGACAGCGCCGCGTAGGCCTCCGCCAGCTCCCGCAGCAGCACGCGCATGGACCAGCCGTCCGCGACCAGGTGATGCACGGTGAGCAGCAGCCAGTGCCGCGCGGGCTCCAGGCGCAGCAGCGTCACCCGGATCAGCGGGCCCCGGGCAAGGTCGAAGGGACGCCGGGCCTCTTCGTTCGCGAGCTTCCGGGCCTCGGCTTCGCGCGCATCGGCGGGAACCGAAGCGAGGTCCACGACGGGCAGCGACAGCTTCAGGTCCGCGAGGATGCGCTGGCCGGGCTCACCGCGCGTCTCCACGAACACGGTGCGCAGGGCTTCATGTCGCCGCACGAGGAACTGGAGGCCCTTCTCCAGCGCGGACACGTCGAGCGTCCCGTCCAGTCGGGACACGATGGGGACGTTGTAGAAGGCGCTGCCCGGCTCCAGGCGGTCCAGGAACCACAGGCGCTCCTGCGCGAAGGACAGCGGCATCGACTCCGTGCGGGGCACGCGAGTCGGCGCCGGACGCGAAGCGGACCCGGAGGCCGTCGCTTCGCGCACCAGCTCCGCCGCGCTCGCGCCGCGCAGCAGCGTCTCCATCGAAACGGGCACGCCCAGCGTCTGCTCCAGCGTGTGCGCCAGCTCCACCGCCGCCAGCGAGTCCAGCCCGTACTGCGTCAGTGGCACATCGACATCCAGGTCCTCGACGCGGGAGCCCAGTCGCGCTGCCACCCGTGCGAGCACGCGGGATTCCAGCTCCGAAGGTGGAGTGCGTGAGTCGGTTCCGCCCACCGGATCCGACGCCGATGCCCGTGCATCGGCCTTCTCCCCCTGCGCTTCGACCAGCGCGAGCACGTGGGACTCCAGCTCCGAAGCCGAGGCGTGCGCATCGAACGCCTCCGTCCTCGCGCCCGTACGTGATTCCAGCGCCGGGGCCGGAGGCGGTGCGTTCCGCTGCTCGGGTCCTGATGCGCGGCCCGCGGCAGGCCCGTGCGTCTCCGACTCGGGTGCACGCCACGCATGCAGCTCCCGCAGTCCGCCCGCGAGGAACGCCGCGCGCGTGGCCCGCCGCTGCACCTTGCCGCTGGACGTCTTCGGCAGGCTCCCGGACTCGATGAGCACCACTGCGTGGGGCATCACCTCATGCGTCTCCGCCAGCCGCCGACGGATGGCCCCCAGCAACTGCGCCGCGTCCCCATCCCACTTGCGCGGATCCACCTCCTGCACCACGACGAGCCGCTCCTCGCCGTCCACCTCGACGCCGAAGGCCACGCCGCACCCGGGCCGCAGCGCGGGGTGGCTCTCCTCCACCACCACCTCCAGGTCCTGCGGGTACAGGTTCCTGCCCCGCAGGATGATCAGATCCTTGGCGCGGCCCGTGACGTACAGCTCCCCCGCGTCCAGGAACCCCAGGTCCCCGGTGCGCAGGAACGGCCCTTCCCCCGTGGCGATGCGCGCGCCGAAGACCCGCGCGGACTCCTCCGGCTGCCGCCAGTACCCCTGGGCCACGCTGGGCCCCTTCACCCAGATTTCGCCCACCTCGCCCGGCGCCAGCACCCGGCCCGACTCCGGCTCCACGACGAGCAGTCGCTGCTCAGGAAGCGTCGTGCCGCAGCCCACCAGCGTCCGGGGCTGCCGCGAGGGCGCCTTCGCCTGTCCCGACTCCAGCGCGGACGCGTCCACGTCGCGCAGGATGGGCGCTGCCTCCTTCGCGCCTCCGGAGACGATGAGCGTCGCTTCCGCCAGCCCGTAGCACGGGTAGAACGCCTCGCGGCGGAACCCGTGGGGCGCGAAGGCCTCCGTGAAATGCGCCAGCGTGTCCGGACGGATGGGCTCCGCGCCGCAGAACGCCACCTCCCAGCGGCTCAGGTCCAGGCCCTGGCGCTCGGCGGGCGGGATGCGCCGCACGCACAACTCGAACGCGAAGTTGGGGCCGCCGCTGATGGTGCCGCCGAAGCGGGTCAGCGCCTCCAGCCACGCGCGCGGGCGCTTGAGGAACGACAGCGGCGACATCAGCGCCGTGTGGAAGCCCTGCGCCAGCGGCACCAGCACGCCGCCGATGAGCCCCATGTCGTGGTACGGCGGCAGCCAGATGACGCCCACGCTGTCGTCGCGCGTCTGGAAGGCGCGGCGGATGGCGTCCAGGTTGTGCAGCAGGTTGCCGTGGCTCAGCATCACGCCCCGGGGTGTGCCCGTGCTGCCCGACGTGTATTGCAGGAAGGCCAGCGTGTCGGCCGTCACGTCCGGCCGCTTCCACGCCGCCTCGCCGCCCGCCTCCAACGCGTCCGTCGCCACCCACTTCAGCGCGCGCAATTCCGGCGCGTCCGTGAAGAGGAACTCCGCCATCGACAGGATGACGGAGGTGGTGAGCACCACCGTCGCCCCCGAGTCCGCGATGAGCGCGCGCAGGCGGGGCAGGGTGCGCTCCAGCCGCGAGGGATCCGGCGGGTACGCGGGCACCGCCACCAGCCCTGAACACACGCACCCGAAGAAGCCCGCCAGGTAGTCCGCGCCCGGCGGGTAGAGCAGGACCGCGCGCTCCCCCTGGGCGGCGAGGGCCTGGAGCGCGGCGGCGATGCGGTGGGCGTGCGAGGCCAGTCCACCCTGCGTGAGGGTCACCTCCGCGTCGTCCTCCAGGAACGTGTAGAGGCGCTGGTCCGGACGACGCGTGCTTCGCTCTTCGAGGAGATCGATCAGGGTCACGGGCATGGGAGCGGAGACGCGGGCGCTTCGGGGGGAGCCCGCACCTGCCCGGACGATACCTCAAGACCTCGCCGCGCCCGCGAACCCGGCCGCGGGCGGGAGTCCCTTCAGTAGCTGCCGCCAATCTGGAGCGTTCCCTGGTAGCGGCCGTCTCCGGCGCCCAGGTCCTGCGCCCTCGAGAAGTCCTGCCCGAACAGGAAGCTGTAGCTGCCGCGCACCTCCGCCGTGAGCCGGGGTCTGAGCTGGTAGCGCAGACCCAGGCCTACAGGTGCGTAGCCACCCGTGTCGTCGAGGAACTGGAAGAAGTTCCCCGAGCGCACCGAGTAGCGCTCCACGCCGATGCCCGCGAGCGCGAACGGCTGGAGCCGCTTGGAGGTGAAGCCCAGCGTGACGCCCGCCTGCGCGCCGTTGCGCACGATGTCCGGGTTGCCGATGGAAGGACTCTCCGACACGGCGAGGTTGCTGGCGCCGCCGCTGTAGCCCACCTCCAGGCCCAGGAAGTCGTTGGGGCGGTAGCCGACGATGACGCCGTAGGACGGACCCGGATCCAGGTTGGGCGCGAGCTTCCCCGTGTAGCCCTCCACCCCTAGTCCCAGCAGGAAGTAGGGGCCCTTCCACTCCACCTGTCGCGACCGCACGGGCGCGTCATCCGGAGGTGCCTGGGCCCCCGCGGCTCCGCCCGTCAATCCCACCAGGCAGAGCCCCAATCCGATGCCTCGCTTCATGACGGCTCCCTTCCTCTGTTGGCTGCGCGTCTTCAAGCTGGCCTCCCAGGGATGGGCGGACAACGAACGGACAGGCGCTGCCCTGAAGGCCCACGTCACCCTGGCGGACCGGGCATCCGTCGCCACCTCGCGAGCCCCCGCCTGCCGCCCTGCTTCCACCTGTGACGCGCCCCGCGGAACTTCCACCTTGAGCGGTGGTCCGCGCGATGTCCCCCAACGCGCATCCATCCCAGGAGCGAAAGCAATGAACGACACCGGCACCCCACATGTCCCGGTTCACGAACCCCCCGACACCGACCTGAAGGCCCGCGCCTGTCGCGTGCTCGAACACCTGGACGCCGTGCTGCCAGACGTGGACGCGTTCTACGGCGACCTGCACGAATACCCGGAGCTGTCCGGGCAGGAAGCCCACACGGCGGCGGAGGTGGCCCGAAGGCTGGAGGCCGAGGGCTACGAGGTGAGCCGGGACATCGGCGGCCACGGCGTGGTGGGGCGGCTGCGCAACGGGGAGGGCCCCATGGTGCTGTTGCGCGGCGACATGGACGCGCTGCCCGTGGAGGAGAAGACAGGGCTGCCGTACGCGAGCCAGGTGAAGACGGAGGACGGCGAGCCGGTGATGCACGCGTGCGGCCACGACGTCCACACCGCGTGCCTCGTGGGCACGGCGGCGCTGATGGCGCGCTCGCGCGACGCGTGGCGCGGCACGGTGCTGGTGGTGGGACAGCCCGCGGAAGAGACCGCGAAGGGCGCGAAGGCGATGCTGGAGGACGGGCTGTATGCGCGCTTCGGCACGCCGGACGCAGTGCTGGGGCAGCACACCGCGCCGCTGCCGGTGGGCGCGCTCATGCACCGCGAGGGGGTGACGATGATGGGCTCCGCGAGCGTGCGCATCCGCCTCTTCGGCAGGGGGGCGCACGGCGCGCAGCCCGAGCTGTCGGTGGATCCGGTGGTGCTGGGGGCCTGCGTGGTGCTGCGCCTGCAGACCATCGTGTCGCGCGAGCTGTCCCCGCTGGAGGCGGCGGTGGTCACGGTGGGGCGCTTCCAGGCGGGCACGCGCGCCAACGTGATTCCGGACGAAGCGCTGCTGGAGGTGACGGTGCGCACGGAGGACGAAGCGGTGCAGGCCCGCGTCCTCGCCGCCATCGAGCGCATCGTGAAGGGCGAGGCCCTGGCCTCGGGCTCACCGAAGCCTCCGGAGGTGGAGGTGGAGCTGAGCACGCCGGTGAACCGCAATGATCCGGCGCTGCTCCGGAAGGTCCAGGCCGCGCACGCGGAGTGGTTCGGACAGGCCGCGCTGGTGCCGGGCGTGCTCGTCACCGCGAGCGAGGACTTCCCCTTCTTCGCGCAGGGGCCGGAGCGCCCGGTGCCCACGGCGTACTGGTACGTGGGCATCACGCCGCTGAAGACCTGGGCGGAGGCTCCGGGCACGACCCCGATGGAGAAGGTGGCGCACGTGCCGGGGCCGCATTCGCCCTTCTATGCGCCGGACCGGGCGGGCTCGCTGCGCAAGGGCTGTGAGTCGCTGACCGTGGCGGCGCTGGCCTGCCTGCACGGCGGCACGACGCCCACCGACCACTGAGCCAAGGAGGGGAGGGGCGACGGGGGCGCTGGCCTGGAGGGTTCCTGTCGCTTGCCCCGGACGCAAGTGCGTCCACCTTGAATGACGGACGACACTTCCGGAGGAACCCCCAATGAAGCTTCCGCTCATGGCCGCGCTGACCGCACTCCTGCTGGGAGGCTGTGCCCACGAGGGGGCCTCCCACGCATCGAAGGAAGCCAGTGGCACCGGAGGGTCGGGTTCAGAAGCGCAGCGCATGGAGCCCGCGGTGGGGGCCAGTGACGAGCTGTCCTGGGACGCGGAGGCGTCCCCGCGCACGCAGGCGATGTTGCGCGACCACGGGATGAACTTCTACGGAGACTCCGACTCCGAAGTGGCCGTGGGAGGCTCTGGCAGCTCCGGTCAAACCCAGGCGTCGTCGGACGAATACGAGTGCGTGGACGCCGACCCGGTGGGCACGGGCGGTTCGGGTGAATCCGCCACGGACCCGGTGGGTGCGACGCCCCTGATTCCGCTCGTCGCGCCGCAGAACCCCGGGGCGCGGTTCGACATCACCCCGGACGCCTGGAAGAAGAACAAGGCCATCGGCACCAGCCCCGTGTCGCCGTCCACGGGCACGCCCGCGGTGGAGGGCAGTGGCGGCGCGAGCGGCCGATAGGCGACCTTCTCAGCCCTGCTGCTTCACGAGCCGGGTGAGCTCCCGGTCGAGCGTGGCGGCGAACTGCTGGCGGTCCTGCTGCGAGAAGCTGCTGGGGCCGCCGGTGGTGACGCCGCTGTCGCGCAGGTCCTGCATGAAGTTGCGGACCGACAGCCGCTCGTCGATGTTCTCCGGCGTGAACAGCTCTCCGCGCGGATCCATCACCACCACGCCCTTGGGCACGAGCAGCGCGGCCAGGGGGATGTCCTGGGTGACGGCAAGGTCCCCCGGCTGCGCGGAGGTGGCGATGTGCCGGTCCGCCACGTCCAGCCCCGCGCCCACCTGCACCGTGGAGACATAGGCCAGTCGCGGCAGCGCCAGCGGCTTGTTCGCCACGAAGACGATGGGGACCTTCAGGCGCTGGACGGCGCGCAGGAGGATGTCCCGCACGGGGCCAGGGCATGCATCGGCATCAACCCAGATTTGCATGGGGCCCATCCTCGTTGATTCCACGGCGGGATTCGAACACCCAAGACGGGGAGCGGTCGGATTCGCTAGAAGTCACCGCGTGCCGACCCCCTCCGCATCGCCCCGTCGTGACTTCGCGGCCTCGCCGCTCGCGCTCTGGCTGATGTGTCTGGCCCTGTTCGTCATCTATTCGATGAGCCAGGTGCGGATGCAGACGGACTCGCTGTGGTCCATTCCCTCGGCGGCCAGCATCCTCCACGAAGGCAACACCGACCTGGACGAGTTCCGGCCCACGTTCTTTCCCGGCACCGCCTATGCGCGCAACGAGGCCGGCGGCCACACGTACTACGTGTACCCGCCGGGCGTGGTGGTCTCCGCGCTCCCGTTCGTGGCCGCCGCCGAAGGGCTCTTCTCCCTGATGCGGCCGGTGCTGCCCCACCTGGGGGAGTTCGGTGCCGGCGCGCTGTCGTGGTTGGAGTTGTTCCGGCGCACCGGCTCGGTGGACCTGGGGGCCTACAACCGCACCGAACAGCTCATCGCCTCGTTCTACGTCTGCGCGGCGGCGGCGGTGCTCCTCATCGCGCTGCGCAAGCGGGTGTCCCCGGGCGCGGCGCTCGTCACCGTGCTGCTCTTCGGGCTGGGCACCACGGCGTACTCCACCGCGAGCCGGGTGCTCTGGCAGCACGGGCCCGGTCTGCTCGCCATCGCCTGCATCATCCTGCTGCTCGTCCGGCCCGCGCAGACCGCGCGCTCCGCGTTCCTCCTGGGCCTCAGCGTCGCGCTCGCCTACGTCTGCCGGCCCACGCACTCCATCAGCGTCATCGTCGTCACCGGGTTCATGGTCCTGAAGTACCGGCGCCAGCTGCCGGCCTACTTCGCGGGCGCGGTGCTCGTGGCGATTCCCTTCTGCGCCTACAACCTGTCCGTCTACGGCGCGCTGCTGTCGCCCTACTACCGGCACTCGTTGGATCCGCTCGCCAGCCGGTTCTTCATGGCCCTGGCCGCCAACCTCGTGAGCCCCTCGCGCGGCCTGTTCGCCTTCTCGCCGTTCCTCGTGCTGGGCGTCGTGGGCTTCGTCCAGCAGTGGCGCCGCGGGAGCCTGGAGGCCTACGAGGTCGTCTTCGCCGTCATCCTGGTCCTGCACTGGGTGGCCATCTCCTCCTTCGCCATCTGGTGGGCCGGGCACTCCATTGGTCCGCGCTTCTTCACCGACGCGCTGCCCTTCCTCGTCTACTTCCTCGCGTACCCCGTGCAGAGCGTGCTGGAGGCCCCGTCGCGGCACCGCGTCCTCGCGGGCGTGCTCGCCGTGACGGCCGTGTTCAGCGTCGTCGTCCACTGGCGCGCTTCCACCTCCTATGACGTCCACGCCTGGAACTCCTTGCCGTCGGACGTGGATCGCGACCCCTCGCGCGTCTGGGATTGGAAGGATGCGCAGTTCCTGCGCGCCATCCCCGCCCGCTATCGGTGAGGGTGACTCAAGGAGGGCAGGGGCTCCGTCGCCCGCCTGCTGGAAGAGGCAGCTGCCGCGTGCGCTGGGCTGGTTCAGCGTGGGGTTGGGCATCACGGAGCTTCTGGGAGCGAAGCCGCTGCTGCGGTTCCTTGGCTTCTCGCAAGGGCACCGGTTGATGCGCGGGTACGGTGTTCGTGAGCTCGCCGCGGGCATGGCCCTGCTGGGTCCGGCGCGCAAGCGTCCGTGGCTCTGGGCCCGGGTGGCGGGGGACGCCATGGACCTGGCCACGCTGGGCTACGGCCTCCGTGAACCGGGCGCGCGCAAGGGCCGCCTGCTGGCCGCCACCGGCGCCGTCGCGGGAGTCACGCTGCTGGACATCTACGCCGCCGCGCGCGCGTAGGCCCGGGCGGGATGTGCGATAGGTTTCCTCCCCTGACCGCCGCGCGCGGTGTTCCTCGCGGCGAAGAAGGAAGCCCGTGCGTCCCGTCCTGCTCTGCCTGCTGCTGCCCGCGCTCGCCACCGCCGCCGCCCCCAGGGCGGAAGACCCCTTCACCTTCCAGGGCGTGGAGCGCGTCGTCGCCGTCGCGGATGTCCACGGCGACGTGGAGGCCTTCAAGGAGGTGCTCCGGCTGGCGGGCCTCATCGACGCGAAGGACCGCTGGGTTGGGGGCAAGGCGCACCTCGTGCAGACCGGCGACCTGCCCGACCGGGGCGACCGCACCCGCGACGCCTTCGAACTGCTCATGCGCCTGGAGACCGAGGCCCGCAAGGCCGGCGGCCGCGTGCACGCGCTGCTGGGCAACCACGAGTGCATGAACATGCGCGGAGACCTGCGCTACGTCACGCCGGGCGAGCTGGCCTCCTTCGCGGACCAGTCGCCCACCGTGGACGGCCCGGGCGAAGCGAAGGGACTCCACGGCCACGCCGCCGCCTACGCCCCGGACGGACGCTACGGACAATGGCTGCGCAGCCATCCCGCCGTCATCCGCGTCAACGACACGCTCTTCATGCACGGGGGCCTCTCCCCCAGCGTCCCGGGCGCGACGCTGGACGCCGTCAACCGCTGGGTGTGGCAGGACCTGACGCCGGGCCAGCCGCCGGGTGGCGCCGTGGATCCGAACGGCCCGGTGTGGTTCCGCGGCTACGCGCTGGACGAGGAAGCGAAGTGGGACGCGGGCCTCACCCAGGTGCTGGAGCGCTTCGGCGCCCGCCGCATGGTGATGGGCCACACCCCCTCCAAGGACGGCCGCCTCACCGTGCGCTTCGCAGGCCGCGTCATCGTCATCGACACCGGGCTCAGCACCCACTACGGCCGCCACCTGGCCGCGCTGGAGCTGCGCGGGGACCGCCTCACCGCCCTCTACCCGGAGGGCCGCGTGCCCCTGCTCCCCAT
>NZ_RAWD01000259.1:0-14417 GCF_003612065.1 Corallococcus sp. CA047B | reverse complement strand
GAACGTGGGCCATCGTCGTTTCGGTGTGGGGGGGACCGGTGTCCCTTCAGGGATGGAACACGAAAGGGTGGGGATGCGTGCCCGGCATCAGGGACGGGACACGGGAGCAGGATGGCGGAGGGTGTCCTGACAGGCCCCTACGGGGTGACGGGCCAGGTGGATCTTCAAGGTGGAGGAGCATCCTTCGGGAGGAAACGGGTCAGGGAGATTCCCGTCGCCCTCATTCCGCGCGAGGTCATCCGCGAGACATCCGGCGTGGGGCTGGAAGAAGGAGGGGCGCATCCGTCTGGAACCATACTCCGCTCGCGGTAAAGCGGGTGGCTCCGGACCGAGGGGAAACCCTGCTTCCGCACCGCTCGCCCCTCCCTGGGCCTCCGGCCGTGCGCTGATGGTGGAGGGTTGTGACGGGAGCGGATGGAGGGGGTCGCTCGGACGCCAGGCATGAGGGGGCCGGGCATACCCAGGGCAAGAGGCTCGCGGCTCATTCCTCCCCGATGAGCTCCCGCACCGCTTCGCACAGCACGTCCAGGTCGAACGGCTTGTCGAAGACGAACGCGGCGCCCAGGCGGTGGGCCTCGGCGTGGGTGGCGGCGTCACCGAAGGCGGTGATGAGGATGACGGGCGTGGCCCAGTCCACGCGGCGCAGGCGCGCCAGGGCCTCCAGGCCGGTGACGCCCGGCATGCGCACGTCCGTGATGATGACGTCCGGCGCCGTGCCCTCCACGCCCGCCAGTCCCCGCGTCAGCGTGCCCAGCAACTCGCGCCCGTTCGGCACCTCGTGCACGTCACAGCCGCGCCGGCCCAGCGCCCGCGCCAGCATCCTGCGCATCTCCCGGTCGTCCTCGGCGATCAACACCCGAGGCTTCGTGGCCGGGGCTTCGTAGCCCGGCGCCCACGGGGCCTCTTCCCACTGCACGGCGTCGGCGGTGTCCTGGAAAGCCATGGGGTGCTCCTCCTCGTTCGCGCTGTTCGAACGAAAGGAAAAGCATCTGGCGTGCCAGGGTCGGTCAGGGCTTCTTCACGTCACGCGGCTCCTTCGCCGCGTCCTTGCCGTCCCCGTCGCCGCGCTCCAGCTTGCGGTAGAGCGTCTTGCGGTCCACGCCCAGGATGCGCGCCGCCAGCGTCCGGCTGCCACCCACCGCCTCCAGCACGCGGTGGATGTACCGGCGCTCCAGCTCCTCCAGCGTCACCAGCTCGGAGGCGTCCGTGTTCTCCGGCACCACGCGCGGCGTGCTGTAGTTGCGCACCCGCTCCGGCAGGTCATCCACCGTGAGCTGCTCGAAGGACGTGAGCGCCACCGCGCGCTCGATGCAGTTCTGCAACTCGCGCACGTTGCCCGGCCACCCGTACGCCAGCAGACGCTGCGCCGCGGCCGGTGACAATCCGTCCACCCGCTTGCCCGTGCGCGAGGCGAACTGTTCCACGAAGCGCTGCGACAACAGCAGCACGTCATTGCCGCGCGCCCGCAGCGGCGGCAGTTCGATGCCGATGACGTTGAGCCGGTAGTACAGGTCCTCGCGGAAGCGGTCCTCCTCCACCGCCAGCTCCAGGTCCCGGTTCGTCGCCGCGACGATGCGCGCGTCGAACGGCATCTCCGTGTCCCCACCCACCGGACGCACCACGCGCTCCTGCAACGCGCGCAGCAGCTTCGGCTGGAGCGTGAGGGGCATCTCCCCCACCTCGTCCAGGAACAGCGTGCCGCCGTTCGCCTTCACGAACAGACCCGTGCGCGCCGCCTTCGCGTCGGTGAAGGCGCCCTTCGCATGGCCGAACAACTCGCTCTCCAGCAACTGCTCCGGCATCGCCGCGCAGTTGATGGCCACGAACGGCCCTTCCTTGCGCCGGCCCCGGGCATGGAGCGCGCGCGCGGCGACCTCCTTGCCGGTGCCGCTCTCACCGGTGATGAGCACCGTGGCGTCCACGTCCGCCACGCGGTCGATGAGCGCATACGCCTGCTTGAGCGCGGGGCTCTCCCCCACCATCGCGCCGTCGTCCTCGCGCTCGCCCAGGGCCTGCCGCAGCCGCCGCACCTCCGCGCGCAGGGCGCGGTGCTGCACGGCGCGCTCCAGCACCAGCACCAGCGCGTCCAGGTCGATGGGCTTGGTGATGAAGTCGTAGGCGCCCGCGCGGATGGCGGCCACCGCCGTCTCCAGGCTGCCGAACGCCGTCACCACCACCACCGGGATGTCCGGCCGGTTGAGCACGATGCGCTCGCACAGCGCCAGGCCGTCCATGCCGGGCATGCGCAGGTCGGTGAGCACCGTGTCGAAGTCCTCGGCGGAGATGCGCTGGAGGGCCTCGTCCGCGGCGGACACGGCCACGGGCTGGAAGCCCCGGCGCTGGAGGCCCTTCTCCACCAGCACGCGCATCTCTCGCTCGTCTTCGACAATCAGGATGCGGCCTGGCATGCGTTGCCTCCCGGCGGCAGGTAGATGGAGAAACAACTCCCACGGCCCGGCTCGCTTTTCACGTCAATCCACCCGCCGTGGTCCCGCACCATCCCATAGGAGACGGACAGGCCCAGCCCCGTTCCCTCGCCCACGTCCTTGGTGGTGAAGAAGGGCTCGAACACGTGGGGCAGCACGTCCGCCGGGATGCCGGTGCCCTCGTCCTCCACGTCCAGCCGCACCCACTCCTGCTCCGGCCCGCCCACGTCCGCGGGGGGCTTCGCGCGCAGCACCTGCGAGCGCACGCGCAAGGTGCCGGGGCGGTTCATCGCGTGCAGCCCGTTCATCACCAGGTTCGTGAGCACCTGCTGGAACTGCCCTGCATCCACCTCCACCGTGAAGCCCGCGGGCACCTCCTGCGACAGCGTGGCGCCGCGCTTGGTGGCCATGGGCTTGAGCAGCGCCAGGGTGCGCTCGGCCAGCAGGGACAGGTCCTCCGGCGCGCGCGACGGGGCCCTCCGCCGCGCGAAGTCCAGCAACTGGCGGATGATGCCGGTCATGTGCTGCGCCTGCTGGAAGATGATGCGCGCGCACTCGCCCACCTCCTCGCCCTCCGCTTCACCGGAGGACACCATCTTCGCGCGGCCCATCACGACGTTGAGCGGCGTGCCCAGCTCGTGCGCCACGCCGGAGGCCAGCTTTCCCACCGTGGTGAGCCGGTCCGCGTGGCGCAGGTGCTCCACCGTCGCCAGCCGCGCCGCCGTCTCCTCCGCCAGCCGCGCCCGCGTCTCCTCCAACTGCTCACCCATCCGGTTCATCGCCACCGCCAGCGTCGTCAATTCATCGCCGCTCGCGCGCCGCAGCGGCACGCGCGCGGTGAGGTCGCCCTCGCCAATGCGCCCGGCCAGATGCACGAGCTGCTCCACGGGCTGGCCCACCAGCTTGCGGCCCATGGCCATCGCGGCCAGGAGGAAGAACACGCTCAGCGCCGCGGTGGCGATGGAGGTGCCCAGCACGGTGGTGCGCACGTGCTGCTGCTGTTCGGAGAGGGACTCGGTGATTTCAATGGCGCCCGCGCGCCGGCCCAGGAACACCGGCGTGTACGAGCGCAGCACGCCGGGCGTGTTCGTGGTGTCCATCAACCAACCGTCGTTGCCCGCGCGCAGGTTCACCAGCAGCTTGGGCGGCAGCGTGGGCGCGAAGCCGGAGCCGGGCCCGCCATCCAGCCACACCCAGCGCAGGCGCACCTGCTCCTGGAAGCGGTTGGCCTGGTTGAGCAGCGTGAGCGCCTCCGCCTCGCCCGCCAGCTGCCACGCCTTGCCAATGGAGCCGGCGAGCGTGTGACCGAGCAGGCGGTGGTCGTGCTGCATGTCGGTTTCGGACCGGGACAGCTCCCGGTTGACCTGGAACACCTGGAGCCCGGCCATCACCGCGACGGCGAGCAACACGAGGGCCAGGGTGAATTTGCGCGCGAGCTTCACGAGAAAGGCAACCCCCGGTTCGTGCGTGAGGGGGAAGGAACACACGGACCGGGGAGGTACGCTATGGGTACCGCGGGTGCTGCGTCACGACAGTCTGACTAGTTCGCGCCGGTGGTGCCCTCGGAGGGGGCGGCGGCGGGCTTCTGGCTGGCCGGCTGCTTCGCCTTCTTCGCCTTCGCGGCGGACTTCGCCTGGGTGGCGGTGGTGCCCTTGGCGGCCTTGGGCGCGGCGGCGAAGGCGCCCATGGAGGCGAGAGACAGGGACAGACCCAGGACGATGGCGGAAGTGCGCTTCATGGAGAACTCCGTTTCAGGCCCGCGAGAAGTGGATGCGGGGCTGACCGGGACAAGAGCATCGGCCGTGCCAGCGCCCCTCCCCGGGGGACGCTCCTTCATGCAGGGCGAGATGCCCCCAGGTCCCTGGGGCACATTGCCCCGACGGGGGCAGGATGCCCCGGAGCGTGTGGGGCAGGACGTCCAGCGGCCCTGGAAGGCGCAATGGCATGCGCCGTGCTCCTCCGCCTCTGGATGATGAATGATCCACCCATGAGCGAAGAGACGCCGCGCGCCGTGCGCATCCTGGTGGCCGAGGACGACGACGCGATGCGCGCGCTGCTGGTGCGCACGCTGATGCGCGCGGGCTACGTGGTGGTGGAGGTGGAGGACGGCTTCGAGCTGGGTGACTACCTGGCGATGATGCGCGGCCAGGGCGGCACGCTGGAGCCGCTCGACCTCATCATCAGCGACGTGCGCATGCCGGGACGCACCGGCCTGGAGGCCCTGAAGCAGCTGAGGGAGCAGGGCGTGTCCTGCCCGGTGCTGCTGCTCAGCGCCTTCGCGGACGCGGAGACGCATGAGGAGGCCCGCAGGCTGGGCGCGAGGCAGCTGCTGGACAAGCCGGTGGACCTGGACGTGCTGAAGGCCGCGGTGCGCGAGGCCGTCCAGCACTGAGCTGCGTTGCTGCTCCTACGACGGCGTGCCTGGATCCACGTGGGGCGCGGCGGGCAGCGGCTGGCCGCTCAGCTCGGCGCGGAGCCGGTCGCGGTCCAGCTCGTTCTCCCAGCGGGAGACGACGATGGTGGCGACGCCGTTGCCAATGAAGTTGGTGAGCGCGCGCGCCTCGCTCATGAACCGGTCGATGCCCAGGATGAGCGCCAGGCCCGCCACCGGCACCGACGGCACCACCGCGAGCGTGGCGGCCAGCGTGATGAAGCCCGCGCCCGTGACGCCGGAGGCGCCCTTGGACGTGAGCATGGCCACGCCCAGCAGCGTGGCCGTCTGGGTGAAGGTGAGCTCCACGTTGAGCGCCTGGGCCACGAACAGCGCCGCCATGGTCAGGTAGATGTTGGTGCCGTCCAGGTTGAACGAATAGCCGCTGGGCACCACCAGCCCCACCACGGACCGGGAGCAGCCCAGCCGCTCCAGCTTCTGCATCAGCGGCACCAGCGCGGACTCCGACGAGGACGTGCCCAGCACCAGCAGCAGCTCCGCGCGGATGTAGCGCAGGAATCTCAGGATGGAGAAGCCGGTCAGCCGCGCGATGGGCCCCAGCACCGCCAGCACGAACAGGACGCACGCCAGATAGAAGCAGCCCATCAGCCGCATGAGCGGGCCCAGGCTGTCGACCCCGTAGGCCCCCAGCGTGAAGGCCATGGAGGCGCCCGCGCCAATGGGCGCAAGCTTCATCACCAGGCCAATCATGTGGAAGAAGGCCTTGGACAGCGCCTCGAACAGCACGACCACGGGCTTCGCCGCGGGACCGATGGCCGTCAGCGAGAACCCGAACAGCAGCGCCAGCAGCAGCACCTGGAGCAAGTCCCCGTTGCCGGTGAACGCGTCCACGAAGGTGTGCGGGATGAGGTGCAGCAGGAAGCCAACGGTGGACTGGTCGTGCGCCTGCTGGGCGTAGCGCGCCACCGCGCCGGCATCCAGCGTGCTCGGATCCGCGTTGAAGCCCGCCCCCGGCTTGAGCACCGTCACCACCACCGCGCCAATGACGAGCGCGAACGTGGAGACGACCTCGAAGTAGAGCAGCGCCTTGCCGCCCACGCGCCCCACCTTCTTCATGTCGGACACGTTGGCGACGCCCAGCACCACGGTCAGGAAGATGACCGGGGCGATGAGCATCTTCACCAGGGAGATGAACGCGTCCCCCAGGGGCTTGAGCTTCACCGCCGTGGCGGGCGCGAGGTGGCCCAGCAGGCCGCCGGCGAAGATGGCCGCCAGCACCCACAGGTACAGCCGGGAGGCGGACTTCGGGTGCCCGGCGTTGGACGTGTCGGAAGTGTCGGATGCCATGGTCGTCCTCAGGCCGACTTCTGTTCGGCTTCGTCCTTCTCGAAGAGCAGCTCCAGCTCCCGGCGGCCGCGCGCGATGACTTCCATCATCTTCTTCTCGTCCTTGAAGACCTTGGAGGTCTCCACCATCAGCGACTCGTCGTGCTCGCGGAAGCGCTCCACGGTGCGGCGCGCCTCCGTGAAGGTGAGGCCCATGGCCTGGAGCACGTCGCTGGACATGACGAGGCTCGCGTCGAACGTCTCACGCACCAGGTTCGTGACCCCCAGCTCCATGAGCTTGTACGCGTGCTCGCGGTTGCGCGCCCGGGCGTAGATCTTCAGATGCGGGAAGTGCTCCTTCACCATCTGCGCGGTGCGCAGGGACGCGGCCATGTCGTCGATGGCCAGCACGAACACCCGGGCCTTGTCCGCGCGGGCGGCGCGAAGGAGGTCCAGCCGGGACGCGTCGCCGTAGAACACCTGGTTGCCGAAGCGCCGGATGAAGTCGATGTGCTCCGCGCTCGCGTCGATGGCGGTGAACCCGATGCGGCGCGCGAGAAGCAGCCGGGCCACCACCTGCCCCACGCGGCCCATGCCGGCGATGATGACCGGGTGGTCCTGGTCCGGGGACACGTCGTACTCGCGCTGCGGGCCCTTCGGCTTGAAGCGCGGCGCCACCCAGCGCTCGTGCACGACGGACAGGAACGGCGTCACCGCCATGGACAGGCCCACCACCAACACCAGCAGGTCCGCCTGCGGCCGGTCCATCACGTGGAAGGACACCGCCAGCGAGAACAGGAC
The DNA here is from genome assembly GCF_003612065.1 of Corallococcus sp. CA047B. Classification (NCBI taxonomy): domain Bacteria; kingdom Pseudomonadati; phylum Myxococcota; class Myxococcia; order Myxococcales; family Myxococcaceae; genus Corallococcus; species Corallococcus sp. CA047B. The sequence goes on along the minus strand of NZ_RAWD01000259.1, from coordinate 7,473 downwards.
GAAGGCGAACTCACCGCCCTGCGAAATCACCACCGCGAGGCTCAGCGCGGAGCCCGGCTTCTTCAGCCCCACGCGTCCCAGGCCGTACAGCACCAGGGCCTTGAGGAAGGTGAGGCCCAGCACCAGCGCCAGCACGCGCAGGGGCTCGCGCGCGAGCAGCGCCAGGTTCACCGACATGCCCACGGCGATGAAGAACAGGCCCAGCAAGAGGCCCTTGAAGGGCTCGATGTCCGCCTCCAGTTCGTGGCGGTACTCGGACTCCGACAGCAGCACGCCGGCGAGGAACGCGCCCAGCGCCATGGACAGGCCCACCGCGCTGACCAGCGCCGCGGTGCCCACGACCACCAGCAGCGCCGTCGCGGTGAACAGCTCCTGGCTGTGCACGGAGGCCACCGCGCGGAACACCGGGCGCAGCAGGTAGCGGCCCGCCAGCACCACGAGAATCACCACGCCCACGGCCTTCAGCGTCATGAGCCAGCCGGGCTCCGTGGACGGCATGTCGGACCTGCCCAGCAGGGGCAGCGCGGCCAGGAGCGGAATCACCGCCAGGTCCTGGAACAGCAGGATGCCGAAGGCGAGCTGACCGTGCTCGGCGGTGAGCTGGTTCTTCTCCGCCAGCAATTGCAGCGCGAACGCGGTGGAGGACAGCGACAGGCCGAAGCCGGCGATGATGGACGCGCCCACGGACAGGCCCAGCGCCCGGCCCACGCCCGCGAGCAGCAGGCCCGTCAGCACCACCTGCGCGCCGCCCATGCCGAACACCGACCGGCGCAGGCTCCACAGACGCGAGGGCTGCAACTCCAGCCCGATGACGAACAGCAGCAGCACCACGCCCAGCTCCGCGATGTGGAGGATGTTCTCCACGTCGGAGATGAGGCCCGCGCCATACGGCCCGATGGCCGCGCCCGCCGCCAGGTAGCCCAGCACGGAGCCCAGCCCCAGCTTCTTGAAGAGGGGGACGGCGACGACGGTGGCGGCCAGGAACACCAGCGCCTGATGCATGAAGGACATAAGGCGCACTGCATGGCACGGCTTGACCGGCGGCGGCAACAGGGGGGCGGCCGACCCGGTCCGGGTCTACTCAGGCCTGCTGGGTCGGCATGAGGGTGAGCTGCTGGAAGTTGATGTGCCGGGGCAGGGCGGCGGCGAAGGCGATGATGCCCGCGACCTCCTCCGGGGACAGCCAGGTGAGGGTCTCCCGGGCGGACTTCAGCCACGCGCTGGCGCCCGGGTCGGTGTTGCCGTCATGCAGCGGCGTCGTCACGAGCCCCGGCTCCAGGGCCATGACGCGCACGAACCGGGGGCCCAGCTCCGCGCGCAGGTGCCGGGACAGGTGGGTGATGGCGGCCTTGGTGGCGCTGTAGACGTTGAAGTTCGGGAACACCGACTGCGCGGCGACGGAGGAGATGTTGATGAGGTCCGCGGCCCCGCCGGCCTTCGCGGCGGCCAGCAGGGGATCCACGAAGGTCTCCACGATGCGCACCGCGCCCTTCACGTTCAAATCAATCATCTCCTCCCAGTCCTCCGTGCGGTGCTCGTCCATGCGCGAGGGCCGCATGACGCCGGCGCCGTTGAGCACCAGGTCCACGACGCCCAGCTCGCCCGCGATGACCTTCGCGGCCTCCGCCACGGACTTCGCGTCCCGCACGTCCACGCCCAGGGCGAGCGCCCGGCCGCCCCCTTGCGTGATGCTGGAGACCAGCGTGTCCAGTCGCTCCTTTCGGCGGGCGAGCAGCGCGACCTTCGCGCCGTCCCGGGCCAGCCGGAGCGCGGTGGCGGCGCCAATGCCACTGGAGGCGCCGGTGATGACGGCGATGCGGCCTGACAGCGGAAGGGTGGGGGATGCCATGGCGGGACTCCTGCTCGCGGGGGGAAGGGAGTGCGTCGTCGCGAGACACGCGAAGAGATACGGGCCGGCGTCCGTGGAATGAAGGTGTGGAATCCGGATGGACTCCTGAAGAAAACTTGGGAATGGCCGTCACGCCCCTCAACGCCCTGCACCAGTTCCTCACCGTCGCCCGGCTCCGGGGGTTCGCGCCCGCCGCCGCGGAGCTGGGGGTGTCCGCGTCCGCGCTGAGCCAGACGGTGCGCCAGCTGGAGGAACGGCTGGGCGTGTCGCTGCTGTCGCGCACGACGCGCAGCGTGGCGGTGACGGCGGCGGGGCGGAAGCTGATGGAACAGGCGGGGCCGGGCGTCGCGCAGGCGCTGGGGGCGCTCAAGGACGCGTCGGCGCGGCCGGGCGAGGTGACGGGCACGCTGCGGCTGACGCTGCCGTCCAGCGCGCTGCCGTTCCTGCTCGCGCCGCTGGTGCCCTCCTTCTGTCAGCGCTACCCGAAGGTGGAGCTGGACCTGGTGGTGGACAATCGCAAGGCGGACATCGTCGCGGAGGGCTTCGACGCGGGCGTCCGGATGGAGGAGTACCTGGAGCGGGACATGGTGGCGGTGCGGATGTCCGGGCCCTTCCGCTTCGTCGTGGTGGCCTCGCCTGCGTACCTGAAGCGCCACGGCACGCCGAGGAAGCCCAAGGACCTGCTGCTGCACAACTGCTTCGCCTACCGCTCGTCCAACACCGGCGCGCTGCTGCCGTGGGACCTGGAGAAGGGCTCGCGCACGTGGCGCCTGCCGGTGCGCGGCGCCGTCACCACCAACGACGAGCGCGTCTGGGTGGGCCTCGCGGAGGCGGGCCTGGGGCTCTGCTACGTGCCGGAGTCACAGGTGGCGATGCAACTGAAGGAGGGCACGCTGCGGCTCGTGCTGGAGGAGTACGCCGCGTCGGTGCCGGGGCTGTTCCTCTACTTCCCCAGCCGGGCCCAGGTGTCACCCGCGCTCCGTGCGTTCCTGGAGCACGCGCGCGAGGTGATGGGGCCGCCCGCGCGCACGCGGGCGAAGGAGCGCTGACGGCTTCAGTGCTCGTAGGTGTCGCGCGGGCGCGACAGGGGCAGGCCCGCCGGGGGCGTGACGGTGACGGGCACGGACAGGTGCGCCACGGGCAGCGTGAAGGTGAAGATGCTGCCGGTGCCCAGGGTGCTCTCCGCGCGGATGCTGCCGCCGTGCGCCTCGACGAGGCCCTTGGCGATGGCCAGCCCCAGGCCGGTGCCCCGGCTGGCCGCGTCGCGCGCCTGCCAGTAGCGGTCGAAGATGTGCGGCAGCGCGTCCGGGGCGATGCCGTTGCCGGTGTCGCGCACGTCGAAGGACACCTCCGCGCCGCGCGTCGCCGCGCGCACCGCGAGCGTGCCGCCCGGCGGGGTGAACTTCACCGCGTTGCCCAGCAGGTTGCCCATCACCTGGAGCACGCGAGTGCGGTCGCACTTCACGCGCAGCGCCTCCGGCGGCAGGTCCGCTTCCAGGTGCAGCCCCTTGGCCTCCGCCAGCGGCCGGATGGCCTCCAGCGCCTCGGTGGCCAGCGACATGGCGGGGTGCTCGCCCAACTCCAGCGGCAGGTGCCCCGCTTCCAGGCGGCCCCAGTCCAGCAGGTCGGAGATGAGCCGCGACATGCGCTCGGCCGCGTCGTTGATGCGGTTGGCCTGCTTCGCCACCGCCTCGCCGCCCGGCTTGCCCGCCGTGCCGCGCAGGAGCAGCGCCGCGCCCAGCTGCACCACGCCCAGCGGGTTCTTCAGGTCGTGCGACACCACCGCGAGCAGGTCCTCGCGAGCGCGGGCCGCCCGGCGCGACTCACCCACCAGCCGCGCGTTGTCGATGGCGAGGCTGGCGCGCAGGCACAGGTCCTCCGCCAGCGCCAGATCATCCGGGCCGTAGCGCCGCCCGGAGCCGGAGCTCACGAACGTCACCGCGCCCAGCGTGTGGCCGCGCGCGCGCAGCGGGATGATCATGTACGAGCGCGCCTGGAGCGCCTCCAGCAGCGCCGGGTGCGCGGGCTCCGCCGCCGCCGCGCGCAGCAGCGAATCCGTCACCGCCGGCACCAGCTCCGGCTCCCCGGTGCGCAGCACGCGCAGGAGGCCCACCGGCGCGTCGTCGCGCAGCTCCGTGCGCAGGGGCAGGTACTTCGCGCGCTCCTGCTGCGTGGGGTCCAGGCACGCCACCGCCGCGCGGCCCACCCACGGGCCCTGCTCCAGCGCGTCCACCAGGCACCAGTCCGCCAGGTCCGGCACGGCCAGGTGCGCGAGCAGCGTGTACATGCCCTGCGGATCCGGCGGGTGGGTGAACAGCGTCGTCATCGCTTGGTACAGGAACGAGCGGCGGCGCTCGGCCGTCTCCACCTCCGCGCGCGAGGCCTGCTCCAGCTCCAGCGCGCGCGAATAGACGGCCTCCGCCTCCGTGAGCGCCCGCGCCGTCACCAGCACGGAGGGCAGCATGTCCGCGGCCGACGCCAGCGGCGTGAGCACCAGCGCGTGCGGACGCACGCCCTGCGCCCCCGGCCAGGGGGCCTCCACGGTGGCGGACTCGCGCAGGGTCACCACGCGGACGCGCGCGGACTCCAGCGCGTTCAGCGCCTCCTGCGGCAGGCCCAGCTCACTCCAGTGCCGTCCCGTGAGCTGCGCCGCCTCGCGCCCCAACGCCCGGGCTCCGGCGGCGCTGCACGACACCAGCCGGCCCGTGCCATCCAACAGGTAGGCAGGGTCGGGGATGGCGGCGAAGACCGCTTCGTAGGCCAGACCAGTCGTGGGAGCACTCATCGAGAAGGGGGACGCCAGGGAGGGGCCCTGATTGGAACCCGATATTGACACTCCGCACCAGGGTCGCCATTCCGCCCCCCGAAGAACCCCAATCACTTTCACTAAGGCGACACTTCAGGGGAGGGCTTTTCCGCCTGGCTGGAAGAGGGCCTGGAGCCGGCGGGCGATCTGCCCCAGCGGCAGGACCTCATGCGCCAGGTTGGCGCCCACCACGACGGCGGGCATCCCGTAGACGACGGACGTCGCCTCGTCCTGGGCCAGCACCCGCCCGCCTGCCTGGTGGACGTCCCGGATGCCATCCAGGCCGTCCTGGCCCATGCCGGTGAGCACCACGGACAGGGACGCCGGCCCGTACGCGCGGGCCACGGAGCGGAACAGCCAGTTGGCGGAGGGGCGGAAGCCCTGGATGGGGGCGGCGCCGGACACCTGGGCCCGGTGGTCCGTCGTCACGCCCAGGTGCTTGTCGTCCGGGGCCAGGTAGACGGTGCCCGCCATCAGCGGCTCGCCGTCCTCGGCCACCTTCACCGGCAGCTTCGTGGCCGTGCCCAGCCACGTGGCCAGGCCCGAACCGAAGCCCAGCGCGATGTGCTGCACCACCAGGATGGGCGGGGGCACGTCCTTGCCGTCGAGGTCGGACAGGATGCGGTACAGCGCCGCGGGCCCCCCGGTGGAGGCCGCCATGGCGAGCACCGCCGGGCGCGTCCCTCCGGACGTGGGCAGCTCCAGCGGCGCGGGCGGCAGGGCGGTGCGGTCCGGCCAACGGCGCACCACCTTCACCTGGGCCATGGCCTTGAGCGTGTCGCGCAGGCGGCGGCTGTCCGCCTCGAAGTCCGGCGACTCCGGGCCCACCGGCTTCTGGAGCACCGCGAGCGCCCCGGCGCGCAGCGCGGCCATGGACGTCTGGATGTCGCGCTCCACCAGCGTGGACACCACCACCACGGGCGTGGGCACCTCCGTCATGATGCGGCGGGTGGCGTCCAGGCCGTCCATGCGCGGCATCTGGATGTCCATCGTCACCAGGCTCGGCTGCAGCCGCTGGCACAGCTCCACCGCCTCCACCCCGTCCCGGGCCTCGCCCACCACGGTGAGCGCCGGGTCGGTGCGCAAAATCTCCACCAGCAGCCGACGGGCGGTGGGCGAGTCCTCCGCCACCAGGATGCGCAACGGTTCGTTCTTCATAGCAGTCGCCTCAACGTCTCCAGCAGGCTGGTCGGATCAAAAGCGCTCTTCACGATGTACGCACTCGCACCGGCTTGCAGCCCGCGCGCCTTGTCCTCGGGTTTCTCCCGCGATGTCACGAGCACCACCGGCACCCGGCTGAAGCGGGGTGAGCCGCGCACGGCCTCCGTGACGGAGAAGCCGTCCATGCGCGGCATCTCCACGTCCAGCACCAGCGCGTCCGCGCCGCCCGCCTGGAGCCGCTCCCACGCCTCGGCCCCATCCGCGCATGCGGTGACGTCATAGCCAGCGGCTTCCAGGATGCTCTGCTCCAGCATGCGCGTCGTGGGCGAGTCGTCCGCCAGCACCACCCGCCGGCGCACCACCTGCTCCTTGGGCGTGGGGAAGAACTGCGCGGACGGCCGTCCTCCCGCCGCCCGCACGAGCGAGGCCGGGTTGAGCAGCAGTGCCATGCGGCCATCCGGCAGCACCGCCGCCGCGGACACGTGCCGCGCCCGCTTCACGCGCGAGCCCAGCGAGCGCACCAGCACCTCCTGCTCGGCGATGACCTCGTCCACCACCAGCGCGGCCTGCGCGGTGCCCGCCGACAGCACCACCGCCGCGGGCCGCGCGCGCGGTGGGCCCGCCGGCAGGCCCAGCACGCCCGCGAGCGACGCCAGCGGCACCAGCGCGTCCGGCGTCACCCAGGACATGCGGCCCTCCACCTCGCGCACGTCGGAGGGCGCCAGTCGCAGGAGCCGGTCCACGCCCTCGCTGGCCAGCGCGAGCACCTGTCCGCCCACGTCCACCAGCAGCACGCGCAGGGTGCTCAGGGTGAGGGGCACGTCCAGCGTGAAGCGGGTGCCCTGGCCCGCCCTGAAGGCCACCTCCACGCTGCCGCGCAGGGCCTCCACCTGGGCGCGCACCACGTCCAGGCCCACGCCCCGGCCGGACACCGCCGTCACCTTCGCCGCGGTGGACAGCCCGGGCAGGAAGACGAGCCGCGCGGCCTCCGCGTCGTCCTCGGGCGCCTCCAGGCCCCGGGCCCGCGCGCGCTCGCGCAGGGCCTCCAGGTCCAGGCCGCGCCCGTCGTCCTCCACCGCCACCTCCACCCGGCTGCCGCGAAGCCGCGCGGACAGCACCACGCGGCCCTCCTCGGGCTTGCCGTGGCGCACGCGCTCGTCGGGCGCCTCCAGGCCGTGCGCCACCGCGTTGCGCACCAGGTGCAGCAGGGGCTCGCGCAGCGACTGGAGCAGCGAGCGGTCCAGGTCCAGGCCGCCGCCATGAATTTCCGTCCGCACGCGGCGGCCCAGGCCGTGCGCCACGTCGCGCGCGGCGCGCTCCAGGCCCGTGCAGCCCTCCTCGAAGGGCAGCATGCGGGAGCGGCGCACCTCATCGTCCAGGCCGGTGGAGGACTGGAACAGCGCGCGGCGGTCCTGCGCCAGCACCCGCGCCACCCGCACCAATTCCTGCTCCACCCGGCGCAGCGTCGCTTCGGAGGACGTGCCGCGCACCGCCCCGCGCAGACTGGTGACGTCGTCGCGCAGCGCTTCCAGCGATTCGGCGTGGCCCTCCAGCCGGAGCATCGCCACGCGCAACTCGCCGCTGCGGCCCAGGAGCGCGTCCAGCTTCTGACCGGACACGCGCACCGGCAGCGCTTCGCCGCTGACCACGGCGGGGG
>NZ_RAWD01000258.1:0-14426 GCF_003612065.1 Corallococcus sp. CA047B | reverse complement strand
GGCGGGAATCGAGAAGCCTTTCGCGGGAGCCCCCGCGAGTTGCATGGGTACCGGATTCACCGCAGCCGGGGCTCGTGCGGTAATCGCCGCGTGGACATCGGAATGGACACGGGAGTCGTCCAGGCCCAGCAGGGGATACAGCTTGGACAAGGTCTTGATTTCCTGCATCGCCACGCTGCCATCCGCCACCGCGACTTCCACGAGCAACTGCCCCAATGCGATGCGCGCCGCAGGAGTCAGCGTTTCCACCCGCTTCTTGAGGCCCGTCGTGGAGGTCGGCCGCTTGAGCAGCCACGCCAGATGGGCCTTGAGTCGAACCTTTTCGGCGGAGGCCAGGTCCAATGCGTTATCAAGCATGGCTTCCAATCGCGCGACTTCTTCAGGACTCACGGTTCCATCCGCTGTTGCCACGGCGGCAGCCAGATGCACGGTCGCCAGCGCCGCGAGGTAGACAGGGGAAGGGGCGGTGGGCGACTCCAGCGGCAGAAGAAAGACGATGGCCGCGTCTTCCACGCTCAAGGCAGGCCCGCTGAAACGCGGGTCTGGCTCCATTCCGAAACCCAGTTTCTCCACGGTCTGAGCCAGCCCCACCGCTTCGGACTTGGACATCTTGCCGGACACCGCCGTGGGCCAGTTCGTCAGAAGCGCTTGAGCCGGAAGCGTGGCGGAGTTTCGTCCCGAAAGTGCTGTCTCAAGGCTAGCCCGGAGCGCCTGGACCTCCTTACCACCATGGCCCGCCGCCAGTTCCTGGGGCAGCAGGGCCAGGGCGGCCAGACTGTGGCGTCCCTCCGGGTTCTTCCCAACCCAGCGGCTGTAGGGCTCAAGCTCGACGCAGCAGTCCTCGATGAGTGCATGCAGGGGCTTGAGCGAGGTTTCAGAGGCTTCGAAGACGGTGGCGGAGGTCAGGGGCACCATGCCGCCAAACGAGGCGCTCGCAGGCTGATAGCGGGCCTGGACCTGCGTCTTCCGGGGGCGGGGAACAATCCCCTCACCATGATCGCGCGCGTATCGGGCGCGAAACAGGGTCTTGAACTCCTCCGGACACCGGGTCGCGGGAGTGCGCAAGCGTGTATCGCCTGCTTCCACGGCCCAGGCCAGGGCCCAGTCCGCAGGCAGGGGCAACTTCCGAGAGGCAGCGGTGCCTACCGCCATGCGCACATCGAACGACGCCTCCCCTTCGCTGCGCAGTGCGAATTGCGGCACTTCCTTCAACAAACCCTCTTCGCCAACCCTGCGGACCCGAAGGACATCGAGGAACTGGGAGGCGTAGCGGCGAAACGAACCGTGTGACTCGTACACACGCAACAGGCGCTGGACTTCCTCTTCGATGGCCCGTGATTCCGAAGCAGCCGAGGAGTCTGTTCCCAGCTCGATGAGGACGCGACGCTCCAATCCGTAAAAGAAGAGGAAGACGTATCCGATGTAGACGTCCGACTTACGCCGTCCATCCGCGAGCCACTCCAGGTACCCAGCGCGACAGGCTGGAGGAATGGCTGAATAGGAAGGCCAGTAGTTCATGCCTTCGCCGCTGCGGTTGGGATGAGTCGCCACCGTGAGACGGGGGTTGATGAGGGCCGGCTCCGGACCGGGCACATTCACCGCAGCCAGCTTCTCCCCTACGTACACCATACCGCCCGGGATCCTGCGGCCTGCGACTTCGACACTCTCACCGGGTGCAACCCAGGCCGTTCCTCGCTTCATGGGCTGAGGAGAAGGAACGGCGGCAGGTGGCGCAGGCCGTGGCGTCGTGCCGCCAGAAGGCGCGAAGCTCTTCGCCGGCAGTACGGAGTCAAGTCGAGAGGGAATCGGCGCGGAAGACGCCTGGACATTCATCGTCGGCGGAATCTCCGCCTGTGAAGATTGCGTGGACCGAGCAGCCAGTTTTTCGGGGCCGCGTCCCTTCGCACTTTTCCCTGGAGCTTGTTCCTTGGACCGGTTCGTCAGGGAGACAAGCACCCAGATCACCAGTCCTATGAAGACAAGCGTGCACAGGACACCGCCCGAACCATCTGACTGGGAGGTAGCCAACACGGTTGGCAACTCCCGCATCCACGCCACCATGGTCCTGTTTCCCCCGATTGAAGCCGAAAGAGGTCCTTGGCTGAGTCTACCATTCAAGTCAGGTGGGAAACCGACCGCCAAGTCCCGACCATGGCTGCGCTCCCCAATGGGTGTCTATTGACCTCTCCATAAGAGGGATGGTGCGGGTGGCGGCATCCACGGTGGACCCCTCGAACATCCATGCGGCGGGGCTCTGCGACTCAGCGCCGTTCGCAGAAAGCCAGCACCTGGGCGAACGGCCACTCGGTCAGGGTGCCGAAGAGCTTGTTCCCGTTGAGCTTCGCCTTGGACAGCGCGGGGCTGCTCAGGCCGCAGAGGAAGCGCGCTGCTTGCCTTGGATGGCCCAGCGCGTCCGGGTGCTTCGCGACGAGCGTCCGGAACGTGGCCGCATCCAGTTGTTCGCGCAGGTCCGGCCGGGGATGCGGCGGCGGCAGCACGCGGGCCACGCCGGTGCGGCAGAACGTGCAGTGTCCGCACGGGGCTGCGCGTTGCTCTCCGAAGTGGGCCACCAGCGCGTTGCTCTGACACCCGTCATGCGTGACGAGCTTGAGCACCTCCCGCACGCGTGACACCTCCTGGGCCTCGCGCTTCTGGAAGCGCTCCTGCAACAGGGCCACGAGCGCTTGCGCGTCCTCGTGTTCTCGCAGCCGGGTGTAGCGCTGGCGAGGTTCGGCCACCTGCGTCTCGGCGTAGCCCTGCTCCTGGAAGTAGTCGAGCGCCTTCACGATGCGGTCGCGCGGCTGCCCCATCGCCTTGGAGATCTCGGCGGGGTCGAACGTGTACCAGGTGCGTCCCTTCTTCGCGTGCGCGAACAGGTCCTTCACGAAGCGCGCGCGCTCGCCCTGGAACTTCCCGATGAGCGCTTCCACCGTGCCCGTGGGCTGCACCTTGTAGCCCGCGTAGAAAGGCGTGCCCTGCTTCAACACACCTTCCAGTTCCAGGTACGTCAGCGCCGTGCGCAGCACCAGGGGGCGCAGGTCATGGCGGGTGCCCAGCGCGTACAGGTCCAGGTGCAATTCGGGCCCGGCGGACAGCAGCTCCGTCACCAGTCCCTCCATCGCCTCCGGTAGCGGCGTGTCCCCGAGCGCGAAGTTCTCCAGCGTGGGCACGTCGTCCGGACACACCAGCAGTTCCACCACCGACGGCTTGCCGTCCCGTCCGGCTCGGCCAATCTCCTGGCTGTAGCTCTCCAGGCCCTTGGGCAGGTTGTAGTGATACACGGCGCGCACGTCCGCCTTGTCGATGCCCATTCCGAACGCGATGGTCGCCACGACGATGCCCTTCGCGGAGTGGGTCCATGCTTCCTGCACCCGCTCGCGGTCCTCCGACTCCAGGCCCGCGTGGTACGCGTCCGCGGGCAGCCCCGCCGCGGACAGGAGCGCCGCGATGCGCTCGGCGGTCTTCTGCAGCGTGACGTAGACGATGGTGGAGCCGGGCGGGCGGGACTTCAGCCGCTCCACCAGCAGCGCGTCACGCGCCTCCAGGCCCGTGGGCGTCGTCTCCAGGGTGAGATTGCCCCGGTAGAAGCCGGTGACGACCGCGCTCTGTTCCGGGATGCCGAAGCCCTCGCAGATGTCGTGCACCACCTGCGGTGTCGCGGTGGCGGTGAGCGCCAGGATGCGCTCGGCGTTCAGCGTCCGCGCCGCCTGCGCGAGCTTGAGGTAGTCCGGCCGGAAGTTGTGGCCCCACTCGGAGACGCAGTGCGCTTCATCCACCGCGAACAGCGAAATTTGAAGTTCGCTCAGCAGGCCCATGAAGCGCTCGTTGTTGAAGCGCTCCGGGGCCACGTAGAGCAGCTTGAGCGTCCCGTCCCGCAGGGCCTCCGTCACCTCGCGTGATTCCTCCAGCGACAGCGATGAATCCAACCGTGCCGCGCGGATGCCCTTGCGGCCCAGCGCGTCGATCTGATCCTTCATCAACGCGATGAGCGGCGACACCACCACCGTGAGTCCGTCGAGGAGCAGCGCGGGGAGCTGGTAGCACAGAGACTTGCCACCACCCGTGGGGAACACCGCGAGCGCGGAGCCCTGGGGCTTCAAGAGGGCCGTGAGCACCTCGCGCTGTCCGGGCCGGAAGGACTCCAACCCGAAGCGCTCTCGCAACACGACGTCCACCGCATCCGCCCGCATGTCCCGCCCTCCCCTGTTCCAAGTGAAACCTGATTCCTACCGCGCCACCTGTCCCCACCGCACGGCGACGACTCCGTCGTTGCGCATGCCCGGTTCCTCACCCTCGCTCGTGCGTGCGATGCGAGTGGCACGATGGTTCGGAGACGAGGGCATGTCAGCCCGGCAGCGGGGGATGTGACTCTACATGAGCGCGGCTCCGGCCCTTATGATGCCGCCGTCATGCCGACCCGGACTCCCGCCGCTCCGCCCCCCGGAAGGACGCCCGCGCGAGGCCTGTCCGCCCGGGCGGTGGTCGACCTCTTGTGCCACGCACGCGCGGCCAACACGGTGCTGAAGCCAGGGCTTGAGGTGACGCTGCCCCGGATGGCTCGCGACGCGGGCGTGCAGGACGACGAGGATGCGCTTGCTGCGCGGTTGCTGGCCGCCTGGTCCGACACCGTGCGGGCCCACGTGGAGGCCGGCACGCATGAGGTGAGCTTGAGCGGCGGGGTGGACAGCGCCGCCCTGTGCGCGATGGTCGCGCGCCATGCACCCGGCAAGGTGCGCGCATGGACCATGGATGTGCACTTCGCGGACACGGTGGAGCGAAGCAATGCGCGTCGGATGGCGAAGGTGACGGGCGCGGAGCTGGTGGACGTGCTCATCCCCGACGCGGTGCTGCCGGACCTGTTCGAACAAGCGGTCCTCGCCAACCAGACCGTCATCCTCAACGCCCGCGCCGTGGCGAGCTTCGTGTTCTATCTGGAGGCCCACCGGATGGGCGCGGGCCCTGTCCTCTTGAGCGGCGCGGGCGCGGATGAAGTGCTCCAGGGCACCCCGGGCGCCATGGCCTCCGCGAAGGCCCGCGTGGACGAGGACCGGGCCCTGGCCCTGGAGATCTTGAGACAGGACGCCCCGGCGGTTGTGGACAACTTGCGGGCGTCGTTCCGCGACGACTCGCGCGATCATGAGACATCCCTCGGAGCCCCCCGGGGGGCTGTGGACAACTCGGGAACGCCCCTGGACGGGACAGGACTTCGCGATCAGAACCCGGGGGCACGCGTTGAGCCACCCGCTGGAGAAACCGGGCCCGTCCCCTCTGGAACCCGGGGTCGCGATCAAACGGCGAGCCCTCGCGACAGACTCCAGCCTGTGGACAACTTGAGGGGTGTTTCCGAGGGCGTGAACAGCGATCACGCTCCGGTATCCCCCCCTGTGGACAACCTGGGGGCCGTGCTCGCGGCGCTGCCCGCTCCCTGGGATCTGACTCCAGAGGCGTCCTCCGCCTCCCAGGAGCTTCGCTACGCCGAATGGGTGCTGCGGGAGCTCATCCTCCCGCCCGAACTGCGAGGCGCCCGGGCCCAGGGCCTCACCGTCCGCACCCCGTACCTGGACCCGGGCTTCGCGCGCGTAGCGCTCGCGCTGCCGGAGTCCGTGCTGATGCGGGACGGGTTCGGCAAATGGTTGTTCCGGCACGCCGTGCGCTCGCTCGTGCCCGATGAGGTGCGCCTCGCGCGCAAGATGCCCCGGTATGGGCATACGGCGCTCTCCAGTCCGGTGCGGACGCGCTGGCTGGAGCTGTACCGCGCCTGGCTGTCCCCGGAACGCCTGGAGCCCCTCCAGGTCATCGCCCCCCGGGCCGTCTCCAGACTGCTGGAGCGCTACACCCGCCTGTCCCCCGAGGACGCGCAGGCCGGGGTGATGGATCGGTTGTTGATGCGACTCGTGTCCCTGGCCATGCTCCAGGCCCACACCGAGGCGCATCCACCATGTCCCGAGTCCTGATCGCCACCTCGCCCGAGAAGGGCCATTTGAACCCGATGGTCGGGGTGGCCCAATGGCTGCGCCGCCTGGGGCACACCGTCGGCTGGCTGTGCATCCCCGAACCGACGCCGCAACTCGACGGGCTGGGCGTGGAGGTCCTCCACCTGCCCCACCGTGAAGCGCAGCCCCCCGGCATCGAGACCGGAGGCGAAGCGCTGGCGAAGCTGGTGCTGGATGACGTGGCGTTGGGCAAGTGGATCCGAGGCCTGCTGTTGGACGCGGCCCCAGCGCTCCTGGAGCCGGTGCGCGAAGTGGTGCGCGCCTTCCGTCCCGACGTGATGGCACTGGACGGGATGCAGTACGCGGCGGTGCTCGCGGCGCACACGGAAGGCATCCCCTGGGCGGGCGTGTCCTCCGCGCTCACGCTGCTGGAGCCCCGGCCGGAGATTCCCCTGCTGCGCAACGTGCGGGCCCTCAAGGACGACCGGCAGGCCCTGTTCCAACGGCACGGCTTCGACGCGCGTTTCCGCACCTGTGAATGCCTGTCGCCCCGGCTCAACGTCATCTTCGCCACCGAGGCCTTCCTGAGCACGGACGCCGGGGTGCCGCCGAACACGCTGCTCGTCGGACCGTCGATTCCGCCCGACCCTCGTGGCGATGAGGTGCCCTTCCCGTGGGAACGCCTGGGCCACAAGCCCGTGCTCTACGTGTCCTTCGGCAGCCAGATCTCCTATCAGCCGGAGTTGTTCCGAATCATCGCGGAGGCCGCGCAGCCCTTCGGCGTGACGCTGGTGTTGTGCGCGGGCGAGCTGGCCAACACGGACTTCCCAAGCACACTGCCCGGTGACGTGGTGGCGGTGCCGTACACCCCGCAGCGACAGGTGCTGGAGCGCGCGGCCGCGTTCATCTCCCACGGAGGCGCCAACTCCGTGATGGAGGCGATGACGGCGGGCGTGCCGATGCTGCTGCTGCCGGTGTGCAACGACCAGCCCGTGCAGGCGCACTTCCTGGAGAAGTCCGGAGCGGGGCTCGCAAGAGATCCGAAGCACCTCACGGTGGAGACATGCCGGGAGGCCATCGCCCAGCTCCTCGCGCCCGCGTCACCGATGCGCGAGCGGGTGGCGGAGATCTCCCGGTCCTATCGGGCCCACGACGGGGCCAGGACCGCCGCCGAACGCATCGCCGGACTCGTCGCGTGACGTCCATGCGGTGGAGTCCGCGCAGGCATCATCCCCCGGGCATCACACCGCTGGAGGTGTGGAACCTGCCCGTGTCCGGCCGTGAGCTGTGGGAAGTGCTGGGCTCGCCGTGGGTGGAGGAAGACCGGCGCGCGGGAGTCGCGGGAGCCACGCTCACAGCGCGCCTGATGCCGCCGCTGGCCGAGGCGCTCGCATTGCTGGTGAAGCGACACGCTCCGGATGCGGCGTATCTGAGTGGAGGGCTGGCGGAGCTGGACGGCTTCCAGGCCGCGTTGAAGGAAGCCACGGCCACCCTTCCCTGTCCGGTGTACATCGCGCCCACGCCTCGCTTCGCGCCCGTGCACGCGGGCCTGCGCATGTTGGAAGCCCAGGGCTTCAACGCTCCGGTCTGCGTGGACGTAGGCCAGACCAGCATCAAGTGCGCGAGGCTCGGCTCAACGCGTGTCTTCGAGCGGGATCTCACTCACCTGCCCCCCCTGTTCATCGGGCAGCCACGTCCCAAGGACGGCCACCACATCCGGGACACCGTGGCGTTCATCGCGGGCGCGCTGAGCACGTTCCTCAAGGAGGACGCACGGACCGCGCCGGACGCGCTGTGCCTCGCATTGCCGTGCCCGCTGAATGAGGACCTGCTGCCGGGAGGCTGCACCTACGGCTTCGAGGGCGCGGCGTCACTCGTGCCGGACATCCTCGCCCGCGCCGGGTTGCCGGCCCCAGGAGGGCCGGTGTTCGTGCTCAACGACGCGGAGCTGGCGGCCGAAGCCGCGCGGCGCGACCACCGCGTCACGGGACAGCGGGTGCTGTGCATGTCCCTGGGCTTTGGCCCGGGAGGAGCCCTGCTGGACCGGGGGTGACGTGACATGTGGGAGGGGGAGCCTGGTAGCCTGGTCGAAGACCCGTGCCCATGCCCTCCGACAACGACCAGGCCATCCGGTTGGCCGCCTTCAAGGCCCTGGAGGGACTGGTGGAGCAACACGGCGACGTGCTGCCGTGGGATGCCATCCAGGAAGGCTTCACGCTCCATGGCGAACAGCACCTGTTCGCCAACCGGACGCGCGGCATCTTCTGGCCCCGGCAGATGCAGGAGACCGCGCTGTCCATCAAGACCACCGTGCCGCGCGGCTCACGGGTGGCTCGCTACGACGATGACAACGTGGCCTCGGATGGAGCGTTCCTCTATAGGTTCCAGGGCACGGACGTGGAGGCCCGCGACAACCGCCGGCTCGTGCGCGCGCAGCAACTGGACGCGCCCCTCATCTACTTCTACGGCATCGAGCCCGGCATGTATCAGCCGCTGTGGCCCGTCTACATCTCCGACGTGGATCTCGCCTCGCACTCCTTCCACGTCATGGTGTCCGCGCCCGAGACGGCCCGGCTGCTCCAGCCCCAGCGCTATGCCGCGGACGCGAAGGCGCTGAGCTGGGAGCGTCGCTACACGACGGTGCAGGCCAAGAAGCGTCTGCATCAGGTCGCCTTCCGCCGACACGTCCTGCGCGCCTACGAAGAGCGCTGCGCGGTGTGCGGCTTTCCTCGCACGGAGCTGCTGGATGCAGCCCACATCCTTCCCGACCACGACGTCCGGGGCCACGCGGAGGTCCCCAACGGACTGGCCCTCTGCCGGCTCCACCACGGCGCCTTCGACACGAACCTGATGGGCTTCCGTCCGGACGGCATCATCGAACTGGCGCCCAGCCTGCTCGCCACCCAGGACGGACCGACCCTGGAACACGCGCTGAAGGGCTTCGTCGGCAAGAAGCTCCAGACGCCCCGCTCCGACGAGCTGCGTCCCAAGAAGCTGTACCTGGAAGAGCGCTACGAGCGCTTCCGCAAGGTGGGCTGAAGTCCCCTGCCCGAAGCACCGGGCACATGCATGACCCCGGTCGGATGGAGAGGCCACCTGCCCGAATGGGCAGGTCCCCGTCCTGCCCGGTTCGCCGATGTGGCGCGCCTTCGAGCCTTTTAGTTTCAGGCTCGAAAGGAACACCCCATGTCCACCGACGCCCTCCAATCCCTCTCGCAGTCCATCGCCACCGTCGTCGAGCGCATCGCGCCCTCCCTCGTCCGCGTCGAGGCCCGCCGTCGCCGGGGCGCCAGCGGCATCGTCTGGGATGCCGACGGTCACATCCTCACCACCAGCCACGCCGTCGAACACGAGGGCTCCATCCAGGTGGGCCTCGCGGACGGTCGCTCGGTCTCCGCCGAGCTCGTCGGCCGCGACCCGAGCACCGACCTCGCCCTGCTCAAGGCCGACGTCACCGGCCTCACCGCGCTCGCGCCCTCGCCGCTCGATGGCGTGAAGGTCGGCAACGTGGTGCTGGCCCTCGGTCGGCCGGGGCGCACCGCCCGGGCGACGCTGGGCATCGTCAGCGCGTTCGGCGGTGACTGGCGCACGCACGCCGGCGGCCAGGTGGACCGCTACCTGGAGACGGACGCCGACCTGCCGCCCGGCTTCTCCGGTGGCGCGCTGGTGGACGCGCAGGGGCGCTTCCTCGGCATCCCCACGGCGGCCTTCTCCCGCACCGCCGCGGTCATCATTCCCGGCGACACGCTGACGCGCGTGGCGAACTCGCTGCGCGAGCATGGCGGCATCCGTCGCGGCTACCTGGGCGTGGGCGCCTACCCGGTGCGCCTGCCCCGTGAAATCGACGGCACCAAGGCGGGGCTCATCCTGCTCTCGGTGGATCCGGAGGGCCCCGCCCAGAAGGCCGGCCTGCTGCTGGGCGATGTGCTGGTGAGCCTGGGCGGCCAGTCACTGCACGGCGTGGAGGACCTGCTCGGCTACCTGGGCGACGAGAAGGTGGGCACCTCCATCCAGGCGAAGGTGCTGCGCGCGGGGGAGCTGCGCGAGGTGCCCGTCACCGTGGGCAAGCGTTCATGAAAGGAGCCGGCCATGAAACTGTTGCAGCAGCTCTCCGATGACCTGGAGTCGCTCGTCGCTGGCGCCGCGCCAGCGGTGGTGGGCGTGGAGCACGCACGCGGCCACGGCACCGGCCTGTTCCTCACGCCGGACGGCTACGTGCTCACCAACCGGCACGTGGTGATGCGCACGCCCAAGCGCCTCGTCGTGCAGCTCAACAACGGCGAGGAGCGCCGGGCCACGCTGGTGGGCGGAGACGCCCCCACCGACCTCGCCGTGGTGCGCGCGGAGGGCGACGACTTCCCCACCCTGCCGCTCGCGGATCCGGAGACGGTGAAGGTGGGCCAGCTCGTGATGGCCATTGGCAATCCCTTCCGCCTGGAGCAGTCGGTGTCCCTGGGCGTGGTGAGCGCCATCAACCGCTCCATCACCCTGCCCGACGGCGTCATCCTGGAGGGGATGCTCCAGACGGACGCGGCCATCAACCCGGGCAACTCCGGCGGGCCGCTGCTGGACACGCGCGGACGCGTGGTGGGGCTCAACACGCTGGTGCTGCCGTATGCGCAGGGCATCGGCTTCGCGGTGAGCGCGACCACGGCGGCCTGGGTGGCGAGCCTGCTCATCCAGCGCGGCCGGGTGGACCGGAAGTTCCTGGGCATCGCCGCCGCGGCGGTGAACCTGGAGCCCGCGCTCGCTCGCGACACGGGTCAGCCCCGGGCCGTGCGAGTGCTGAAGGTGCAGGAGGGCACGCCGGCCGACGACGCCGGACTCCAGCCTGACGACCTGCTGCTCGGCATCAACAGCCGGCCCGTCAACAGCGTGGACGACCTGCAACGGCTGATGGCGCTCGCCAACGACGAAGAGGTGCACCTGGACGTGCTGCGCAAGGGCCGCCGCAAGGGCGTCTCCGCCCGCGCGCGCAAGCGCGTCGAGCCCGTGGCGGCATGAACCGACCCTGGGGGCTCACGGCCACGTCAGCATCAGCCCGATTCCATCCGGAGCGGGCACCAGCCGCGCCGTGAGCTCCCCATTCAGTCGCGCGTTGAGGAACGTCAGTACGCCGTCGAACACCAGCAGGAACCCACCCTGCACCAGCAGGCTCTTGCCCCATCCCCGCAGGCGCGCCGAGTCCTTGCGCGCTCCGCGCTCCCACAGGAAGCCGCCGAACGCGAGGTAGCCCACGTCCAGGCCCGCGTTGAAGAGCAGCAGCTTCTCCATGCGCTGCCCTTCGGAGAGGCTGCGCGCCAGGTCCCACGAGCCCGGGTCCGCGGTCGCCTGCCCGTGATAGCCGAGCACCGCGATGGTCAGGTTGACCACGTTCCAGGCCGCGTTCGCCTGGAAGAAGGCCCGCGTCTCTCCCTCGCTCGCGAAGTGCCCCGCCACGCCCGTGCCGATGTTCAGCACGGCCCAGCCGAACAGGATGCCCATCGCCACGCGGTTCACCCGCACCGCTTCGGCGTTGTGCTCCGCGAGCCAGGCCTTCCCGTCAGGAAGGGGCGCGGCGGCCTCCTGCCCCTGCGCCACCCACGGCATCGCGAAGAACAACAGCACCAGGACACAGCAGGAGCGCACGAGGCGGGCGGAAGCCATCGCGCCACTCTAGGGAGCCATCCCCTGGCGTCACGCTCGCGCGGGCCGCCCCGTGCACCGGTCAACGCTACCGGTCGCCGTCGTCGCTGAGCGGCGGTGCTTCGCGCGCGGGCTCCGTGCCCTTCTGCGCGCCGTAGCCGCCAATGCCTTTCTGGAGGATGCGGTCTTCACCCACGTCCTCGTCCGTCACGTCGCCCCGTTCGGTGCCCGGGCGCTGGTGTCTGGCTTCGCGCTCCAGTTCTTCGGCGCTCTGCGTGTCCGTGCGCTCGGTGCCCTTCACCGGCGTGCCCTTGTTGCTGGCCATGATGACGTCTCCTGTCCGGGAGTCGTGCTCCCCCCAGAAGGTCCGGCGCCTGTCGTCCTCCGACAAGCTCACCCCCATCGTCCATCCGACACACTGGAAGCCGGGCCGGCACGGTGGCCACCCACCGCACGCAGCACCGGCTGGCGCATCCGGCACGGCGTCGCGGACCGGGCTAGCATCACCGCCTGCCCTGCCTTCCGGAGCCCATCCCATGAACGACCCGGCACATTCCCACGCGGATGCCGTCCCCGCCGGCTGTCCCTTCAAGGCTCACGGCGCACGCCCCGACACCCGCGTGCCCGGGCCCGTCTACCGCAAGCCCTTCTGGAAGCCGCGCCTGGCGGAGGTGCGCCGGGAGATCGCCTCCCTGGACGCACGGCGGGACTGCCAGCGCATCGTGCACCTGCTGACCAACTACGAGTTCCCGTTCGACGTCCAGCGGGCCACCGAGGTCGCGCTCTTCCACACCTACGGCAGCCGCTCCGTCTCCACCCTGTTGGACCGCACCAGCGAGTTCAGCAAGCGCGGCCAGAAGCGCTACGACGACACGCGGCTGCTCATCGCGCAGTTCATGGAGTGCGGCTGGGACGTGGAGGCCGGGCGCCGCTCCCTGGAGCAGATGAATCACATCCATTCCTTCTTCCGCATCCCGAACGAGGACTTCCTCTTCGTGCTGTGGACCTTCATCGAATTCCCCATCCAGTGGATGGATGACTTCGGCTGGCGCCCCTTCACCGCCCACGAGCGCGAAGCCTGGTTCCATTACTGGTGTGAGATTGGCCGCCGCATGGGCCTCAAGGACATCCCGCCGGACCGAGCCGCCTTCGACGCCTACGTCCGCGACTACGAGGCGCGCGAGTTCGTGCCCAGCGAGGCCAGCCACCGCGTAGCGCAGGCCACCGTGGACATCCTGGCCGGCTGGGTGCCGCGCCCCCTGCGCCCGCTGGTGCCCCCCATCAGCCTGGGCCTCGTGCCCCCGCGCCTGCTGCCCGCCATCCAGTTCGACGCTCCGCCCTCCTGGGTGAAGGGCCTGACACGCGCGGCCCTCAAGGTGCGCAAGCACGTCAAACGCTACGTGTCGCTGGAGCGCTACCCGACCCCCATCGAGGGCAGCCTCAACCGCACCTATCCCGGCAACGCCTACCGCATCGAGCACCTGGGCCCGGACTACGCCCACCGGGACGCGAAATGAAGAAGGCCCGCGTCCCCCGAAAGGGACACGGGCCTCATTCACGTCACGGAAGCGGGACGGCTCAGCTCTTGTACTTCACCGAGCAGCCGTACGGCTCGGAGGTCGCCGTCGGGACCTGCTGGCCGGTGAGGACCGCGTCCACGGCGGTCTTCACGTAGTTGGTCGTCGCGCCCTTGCCGCGCGCGTCGTCGTCGATGGCGCCCGCGTAGCGCACCACGCCCTGGCCGTCGATGACGTACATGTGCGGCGTCGTCTTGGCCGCGTAGCTCTTGCCCACCTTGCCATCCGTGTCGATGAGCACCGGCTGCGTGAAGCCTTCCTTCTTCTTCCAGTCCGCCGCGAACTTCGCGTTGTGCGACGCGGTGGAGTCCACCGTCAGCCACACCACCTTCTTCGCATCGAAGCCCTTCTGCGTGGTCTGCATCGTCTTCGCCTCGTAGTGCCGCTTCACGAACGGGCACTCCGAGTTCGTCCACTCCAGCACCACGACCTTGCCCTTGTAGTCCGCCAGGTTGTGCGTCTTGCCAGCCTCGTCCTTGAGCGTGAACGCCGGAGCGGGCTTGCCCACCTCCGCGGTGTCGGCGGCCAGGACGGGAGCCCCGACGAAAGCCACGGTGAGCGCGACTGCCTTGAAGAACGGATTCATGACGGAACCTCCAGAGAGTTGAACGCTGCGCATCAACACCACTGCCACCACTTCCATCCCAGACACCCGGAAACTCAGGGCCGGGCGCACACCACCGAGCCGGCCTTCAACGGCGACTCGCAGCCATCCGCGCGCTGCACCGCCTGGATGACGCTGTCGGCGGTGAGCAACTCATTGAGAACCTCCGGCTTGTCCGGCGAGCCCGGGCTCAGCACCAGGTACATGGGCACGCCCGCGCGGCCGTGCGCCGCCAGCTTCGTGGTGATGCGCGCATCCCGGCGCGTCCAGTCCGCCACGAAGAAGGCCACGTTGTGCTTCATGAACGCCTGCCGCACGTCCTCGCGCGACAGCACGGTGCGCTCGTTGAACTTGCACGTCAGGCACCAGTCCGCCGTGAAGTCCACGAACACCGGCTGCCCCGCCGCCAGCGCCGCGGACACCGCCGCCTCGTCCCACGGCTGCGAGCCGCCATGCGACGACGCCGTCGCGCCGCGCGCCTCCACCGACGCCTGCGCCTCCTCGAAGCGCAGCGCCACCGTGCCCGCGCCCACCAGCGTCAGCACCGCGAGCCCCACCGTCACGCCCCGGCGTCCGCCCTCCAGCCCCTGCGACTGGCCATACAGCCACGTGCCCAGGCCCACCGCGATGAGGAACGCGAGCAGCCGCCCCATCCCATCCACGCCCGCGAGCCCGCCCATCACCCAC
>NZ_RAWD01000257.1:0-14447 GCF_003612065.1 Corallococcus sp. CA047B | reverse complement strand
CCATCGGCATCATCCCCGGCACGGTGGGGCCGGAGGGCCTGTACCAGCCCCGGGCCGGCTACCCGAACTCGGACATCGAGCTGCCCATCTACACGCACCTGCCGCTCAGCGGGGAGCAGGGCACGGACCCCATGAGCCGCAACCACATCAACGTGCTGACGCCGCACGCCCTGGTGGCCCTGCCGGGGGGCGCGGGCACCGCGGCGGAGGCCGTCCTGGCCCTGCGCTATGGCAAGCCGCTCATCCTCCACGGGCCACCGGAGGGCTTCCGGCGCTTCCCGGCGGAGGCCGAGCGCACCACCTCCCTGGAGCGGGTGGCGGAGTTCATGCTGGCAGCCACCCGGTAGCAGGGGGACGCCAAAGCCCTACAGGAGCGAGCAACCCGCCAACCCCGGATGAGGGTCCGGGGGAAGGTGCCCCAAGGGGTGGGAAAAGATTTAGGATGCGAACGTGGGGCAGGGTGCGCCCAGCAAGCGGATGCCCAGCCGTTGCCACGTTCGCCACCATGATCAACCCCGACTATCCGCTGGCCAGCTGGTTTCTCGCGCTCTCCACGTCGCTCTTCCTGGTCGTCTACGCACTGCCGTTGCTGTTCGTCCCGCTGCGCTGGGCGCGCTGGTTCGGGTGGGAGCTGCCCACCGGGAACAACGACCTCACGGTCTACTTCGCGCGGTGCCTGGGTGGTCTGGCGTTGTCTGTCATCATCGCGGTGGTGCAGTTCATCCCGGATCCGAAGAGCCACCTGGTCATCTTCGAGCTCATCGGCCTCATTGGCGGCCTGATGACGGCCGTGCACGTCTGGGGGGCCATCCGCAAGCAGCAGCCCTGGACGGAGACGGCGGAGATCCCCCTCTACGGAGCGGTGTGCGTGGCGGCCCTGTGGCTGCGCTACGCCTCGCTGTCCTGAGCCCAAGGCCCCGGGATGCCCTCCGAGCAGCACATCGATCCAGTCGTCGCGGCGCTGGCGCCCTACATGCCGGCGGCCATCCTCGCGCGTCTGGCGACCCATGAGGCGGATGCGCTGCCCCGGGTGGAGCCCGTGCGCGGCGCCATCCTGCTGCTGGACATCGCGGGCTTCACGCCCATCGTGGTGGGGCTGAGCGGCGCGGGGCCTCGCGGCATCGACGCGCTCCAGCGGCTGCTCACGAACTACTACACGGAGATGATCGACGTCGTCCGCGACCACGGTGGGGACATCTACCAGTTCGCCGGCGACTCCATCCTCGCGTGCTTCGAGGCCGCGCCCGCGGAGGCGGACGGGGACGTCGTGCAGCGCGCCGCGGTGTGCGCGCTGGGTGTGCAGCGCAGGCTGGCGCGCTTCGCCCGGCTGGAGCTGTTGGGCCAGCGCTTCGGCGTGTCCTCGCGCATCGGCATCGGCTTCGGTGAGTCCAACCGCATCGTGATGGGCGCCTCCGGCCTGTGGATGCACCCGGCGCTCGTGGGCGAGCCCCTGGCGCAGGCGGTGGGCGCGGAGAAGCAGGCCACGGTGTCGGAGGTCGTCCTGAGCCCCCGCGCCTGGAGCTCGCTCCCGGAAGGCGCGCGCAAGGGCGAGCCGCGCGAGGGTGGCAACCACCGCCTGGCGCTGGACGCGCCGGTGGAGGCCGTCAAGCGGCCCCTGCCCGCGGCCTCCGGAGGCTCGGAGCTGGTGGGCCGGTGCGCGCTCTTGCTGCACCCGGTGCTCTTCACGAAGATCACCACCGCGCACCAGGAGTTCTCCGGGGACTTCCGCGACGTCACCTGCTTCTTCGTTCGCTTCACGCACGCGCCCACGGATGGGGACGGCACGTCGTTCACGCGCGACCTGAACGCCTACTACGAGTTCGTCCAGCGGGAGAGCGCGCACCACGGCGGCGTGCTGCTGATGACGGACTTCACGGACAAGGGCAACGTGCTCTACGTCCTGTTCGGCGCGCCCACCGCCCAGCAGAACAAGGAAGTGCTGGCGTGCCGGCTGGCCTGCAAGCTGCTCAAGTCCCGGGAGTCCTTCCCGTTCCTCGGGGACCTGCAGATCGGCGTCGCCACCGGCCACGCGTACTGCGGGGACATGGGCTCGCCCTGGCGCAAGGGGTACTCGGCGCTGGGCGAAGTGGTGAACATGGCCGCGCGCCTGATGACGCACGGGCGCGGCGGCTCCGTGCACATCTGCGCGAACACGCAGGGGCGGCTCCAGCAGGGCGGCTTCGCCACGGAGTTCGTGGAGGACGCGAAGCTCAAGGGCGTCTCCCGCACGGTGCCGGTGTACCGGCTGCTGGGTGAGACGCGCCGCAGCCTGTTCATCAAGGGCCGGGGCGACATCATCGGCCGCAAGCGTGAGCTGGCCGTGCTGCACGACGCGCTGGACGCGTCGCTGAAGGGCCGGGGCAAGGTGAGCGTGGTGTCCGGCGAGGCGGGCATCGGCAAGTCGCGCCTGGGCGCGCGCGTGCTGGAGGACGCGGAGGAGAACGGCGCCGGAGCGCTGTACGGCATCTGCTACTCCTACGAGATGTTCACCCCCTTCTTCCCCTGGAAGGAGGTGCTGCTCCAGGCGTTCGGGCTGCATGACTCGGACGACTTCGCGACGCAGATGGTGCGGCTGTCGGAGGGGTTGGACGGCCTGGAGGACGTGGGGCCGGAGTGGATCCCCGTGATGGCGGGCATCCTGGGCATCGCGCTGGAGGAGACGCCGGACACGGCGTCCATGGACGCGCGGCGCAAGCAGCAGAAGGTGTTCCAGATCGTCCACCAGCTCCTGGAGAAGCTCAGCCGCGCGCAGCCGCTGCTGCTCTTCTTCGAGGACCTGCACTGGGCGGACAACATCTCGTTGGATCTGCTCCAGCACCTCGCGGTGCGCCTGGGCTCGCACCGCATCATGGTGCTGGCGACGATGCGGCCGGGCGAACAGCTCCGGGGGCTGCGCGAGCTGCCGGAGTACTGCCCCGTGGAGCTGTCCAGCCTGGACGACGACGACACGCGGGAGATGCTGCGCGCGCACCTGCGCCTGTCGCCGCCGGACCTGGCGCTGGAGGAGCGGCTGCTCGCGAAGGTGCAGGGCAACCCGTTCTTCATCGAATCCATCGTGGAGGGCCTGGCGGAGCAGGGCTACCTGGGACCGGCGGAGCCGGGCTCGCAGCGGATGGAGCTGAAGCGCGGCCTGCAGGACCTGCTGCTGCCGGACTCCATCCAGGACGTGGTGCTGTCGCGCATCGACCTGCTGTCGGAGACGGAGAAGCTGGTGGTGAAGGTGGCGTCCGTCATCGGGCGCGTGTTCACGCTGGATGCGGTGTCGGCGCTGGTGCCGGGCTCGCTCGTGGGCACGAAGCTGCGCGAGGCCGTGGACACGCTGACGCGCCTGGGCCTCATCCTCCTGGAGACGGAGGAGCCCTACACCTGCCTCTTCAAGCACATCGTCATCCGCGACGTGGCCTACAACACGCTGCTGGTGTCGGCGCGCGAAGATTTGCACCGCAAGCTCGCGCGCTACCTGGAAGCGCGCGCGAACGACAACCTCGTCGGCTCCGCGGGTCTGCTGGCCTTCCACTTCCTCGCCGGCAACGTGGAGGACAAGGGCCTGGAGTACACGCTGATGGCGGCCCGCAGCGCGCGCGCCCAGTACGCCAACGACGACGCGCTCTACCACTACAACCGGGGCCTGGAGCTGCTGGGCACCGTCGTGCCGTTGGACCCGGAGGCGATGCTGCTCAAGACGCGCAGGGTGATGCAGGAGCTGGCGGAGACGCTGCTCCAGGCGGGCAACTACGCCGCCGCCATCATCATGTTCGAGCAGTGCCTGGTGGACGAGGAGGAGGTCCCCCAGCAGGCGGAGCTGCACCTGGGCCTGGGCCGCGCGCACCAGGAGAAGGGCGAGTCCAGCCGCGCCACGCACCACCTGGAGCAGTCGCTCGTCTTGAGGGGCCGCAGCCTGCCGCGCAACCTGATCGCGCTGGGGCTGCGCACGCTGGGCAACCTGCTGCTGCGGGGGCTGGCCACGCTCTTGCCCTTCATCCTCCGGCCCATTCCGGCGGCGCGCCTGCCGCAGTACCTCCAGCAGCTGAGCACGCTCAACGCGCTCATCCGCATCTACTACTTCGCGGACATCACCAAGCTCACCTGGGCGACGCTGGTGTCCACCAACATGGCGGAGCGCTCGCGCAGCGACTACGCCATGAGCATCGCCAGCGGCTACTACGCCACGCTGCTGTTCGGCGCGGGGCTGCTCAAGCGCTCGCGCCACCACGGCGAGCGGGCGCTGGAGTACGCGCGGCGCTCCAAGGACCCGGTGGCGGAGGGGCTCGCGCTCAGCCGCCTGGGCATCCAGGCCTTCTTCGCCAACGAGCTGAAGCGCTCGCGCGACTTCCAGGAGCAGGCCGTCTCCACGCTGCGCGTGGTGGGCGAGCGCTGGGAGCGCCAGACGTCCCTGATGATGCAGGCGACGGGTGAGTTCCTCTGCTCGCGCTTCAAGACGGCCGAGGAGCTCTACGAGCAGATGAAGACCATTGGCGTGGAGCTCAACGCGCTGATGCACCAGGGCTGGGCGCACTCCTGGGCGCCCATGTGCCGCTATCTCTTGGGCGAAGGCGACGTGGGCGAGCTGTGCGCGGAGATGGAGACGGGCCTGCGCATCAGCGAGGAGGTCGCGGACCTGGCCAACCAGTGCGCGAGCCTCAACCACCTGGCCAACGTCACCGTGCGCGAGCACCAGGTGGAGGAGGCGGCGCTCGTCGCGGTGCGCTGCTTCAAGAGCATCTGGAGCTACCAGGTCCTCGTTCCGTTCCTCCAGGTGGGCCTGGTGGACGCGGCGGAGGCGGCCCTCTTCGCGCTGGAGGAAGGGGCCACGGTGGTGCCGCGCAAGAAGCTGCTGCGCATCGTGCGGCTCGCGTGCATCAAGGCGCGGATGATCTCCAAGCTGTACCCGTACCTGAAGGGCCCGGCGCTGCGCGTGACGGCGCGCTCGCTGCGGCTGCGCAAGGGGCCCAAGGCCGCGGAGCCGGTGTTCCTGGAGGCCATCGCCATCCTGGAGGCCAGCCCCAACCGCTGGGAGACGGGCGTGGCCTACTTCGACGCGGCGGTGGCGCTGCCGCACCGCAGGACTGCCTTCCTGGCCCGCGCGAAGGAGATCTTCGTGGAGGTGGGGGCGCTCGCGGAGCTGCGCCGCATCGACCGGCTCCAGGCCTCCGCGCAGGCGCTGCTGCCGGGCGCCACCGTGCTGCCCCCGCTCCGCGACGCGGCACGCCGCGACCTGAGCGTGATGTGAGCGAAGGCCTCCCGCACCTCGGGTGAGGCATAAGGCGGACCCGCAGTCAGCGTGGCGGGGGTGCTTGTACCGTCAGGCCCGGCTCCTACACTGGCGCCTACCTCCTCGAACCCACACCGGGCCATGACTTCCGTTCCACTCCGCTTCCAGACCAGTCCCGTCATCGTCGGATACATGCTCGTGGTGCACGCCCTGGCCGCGCTGGCGTTCCTCCTGCCCTGGCCCCCGTACGCACTGCCGGTGGGGCTGGCGGTGTACGTGAGCATCGGGCTGGGCACGACGGTGGGGCTGCACCGCCTGCTGTGTCACCGCGCCTTCGTCTGTCCGCGCTGGGTGGAGTACGCGCTCGTGACGGTGGCCATGCTGACGGCCCAGGGCAGTCCGCTGCTGTGGGCCGCGACGCACCGGCTGCACCATGCGAAGGCGGACGCGGAAGGGGACGTGCACTCGCCCCAGCGCGGCTTCTGGTACGCGCACATGGGGTGGATCCTCAACGAGGCCTCCACGGACGACGACGGCTGGCGCACGTGGTGCCGGGACATGGCGCAAGATCGCTACTACCACTGGCTGTTGCGCTACCGGATTGGCCCGCAGGTGCTGGCGGTGCTCTTCGTGGGGCTGACGTTCGGCTGGCGCACGGTGCCCGCGTACTTCTTCCTGCCGGTGGTGTGCTGGATGCAGAGCACCTATGCGGTGAACTCGGTGTGCCACGCGAAGTTCGGCGTCCGCGTCCACGACACGCGCGACAAGAGCCGCAACGTGTGGTGGGTGAGCGTGCTCGCGCTGGGCGAGGGCTGGCACAACAACCACCACGCCTTCCCCGCGTCCGCGCGACACGGCTGGGTGTGGTGGCAGTGGGACCCGGGCTGGCTCTTCATCCGGGCCCTGCGGTCGCTGGGGCTCGCGTGGGACGTGCGGCTGCCGTCCCGCGTCCGCTGAACCCTCACGTCACCAGCTGGGGCTTCAGTCCCAGCCGGGCCATCTCCCGCACATCCCAGTCCTCGAGGGCGTCCAGGCCCGCGATGTAGCGGCGCGCCGTGTTCTTCACCGGGTTGCGGATGCTGACGATCTCCGGGCCGGAGAAGAGGATGGTCTGCTTGTAGCGGGGCATGTCGCTCATCATCAGCTTGGACGCGTAGTGCCGAGCGATGTTGGGCAGGCTGCCCAGCGTGCGGCACAGCCGCAGGAAGTGCTCCACCACCTCCGACGCGTGCAGCTGCTTGGGCCGGTGGCACAGCGTGTAGCCGTCGTAGTCGCGGCTGGTGGTGCCGGGCAGCAGCCGGTCCTCGGCCTGCAGCTCGCGGAAGAAGGGCGTCTCCGGGTACGGGCACACGATGCCCAGGAAGGTGACGGAGAAGTACTTCAGGTCCGCCAGGTACTCCGGCAGCCGGTGCAGGTATTCGTTGGTGTCGCCGTCCGAGCCCACGATGAGGCCGAAGGACAGCAGGATGCCGGCGGAGAAGACGCGGCGGATGACGGCGTCCACCTCCGACAGCTTGTTCTGGCCCTTGTTCATCGCCTTGATGGAGTCCGGGTTGAGCGACTCCAGGCCGGTGTAGACGTAGCGGCAGCCCGCCTTCGCCATCAGCTTCACCAGCGACTCATCCTTGAGCACGTTGAACGTGAGGGCGCAGCCCCACGTCTTCTTCAGCGGGATGAGCGCTTCGCACAATTCGCGCAGGTACTTGGGCGAGCCGCCCAGGTTGTTGTCCAGGAAGACGAACGCGTCATCCATCATCCCCAGGTAGTTCGGGTTCCAGCGCATGCGCGTCTGGATTTCGTCGATGACCGCGGGGATGGGCCGGAAGCGGTAGCGCTCGTTGCCGGTGAGGACGCAGAAGTTGCAGGAAAAGGGACAGCCGCGCGACGCCTCGATGCCCGGCAGGCGCACCTTGTTGTGCTCGAAGTTGATGAGCTCGTAGCGGTACGGCCGGATGGCGGACGCGCCCAGGGACGGGCGGCTGTAGCGCGGCTGGAGTTCGCCCTTCTCGAAGTCCGCGACCAGCGCGGGCACGTTCGCTTCGGGCTCGCCGGTGATGACCGCGTCGAAGTACTGGGCCGCGTCGTCGGGGAAGTAGCCCGCGTGACGCCCGCCCGCCACCGTCGTCATCCCGCGCTGGCGGAAGAGGGTGGAGAGCACCTTCGTGTGCTCGTAGTACGAATGCAGGTACGAGAAGAAGACCAGGTCCCAGTGCCGGTCCAACGGGATGTCCGCCTCCTTCTCGTTGAAGATCTCCACCTCCGCGTGCTCCGGGCACAGGCCGGCGATCAGCTCCGGCACGGAGGACTGCATGATGGACGGCTCCTTGATGCGCAGGCGGGTCGGATGCGTGTACGTGGCGATGATGGCGATTCGCATGCGTGCGTTTTCCGGCAAGACGACGCGGAAGGAACGGCACGCGCCCGTTCACGAATACACCTGCCGGACTGCGTCCCCCTCCGTGGTGGAAGAATCACCCGGAGTCCTGGCAGTGGCAAAGGATCTCCGCTCCGCGCGCCGCACTCCCCGTGCTTCCGGTGGCAGCGGACGACCCAGGAGGACCTATCTCGTGAGGGGCGCACGCTGATAGATCTTTGAAACATGGATCCTTCTTCCTCGACCCCCTCCACGGGTTGGCCGTTTCGACGTTATTTCTGGATTTCAGTCGTGGCCGCGGCGCTCCTGGGCGCGATGACGTTGCACGCGGGCTTCATGTTCGACGACTACGTCTGGCTGGGAATCTGGGACCGCGTGCCGCAGCCGGCGCCGCTGGCCAACACGCCCTTCGACGTGTACCGCACGGCGACGGGCGTCGCGGAGCACACCCATCGGATGTCCGAGTCCGGCATCTTCCCGTGGTGGGTGGAGCCCACGGTGAAGCTGGCCTTCTTCCGCCCCCTGTCGAGCGCGCTGTTCGGCCTGGACCACGCGCTCTTCGGCCGGGACTCGGTGGGCTACCACGCGCACTCGCTGCTCTGGTACGTGGGCCTGGTGATGCTGGCGGGCCTGCTGTTCCGGCGCGTGCTGCCGGCCGCGGTGGCCGCGCTGGCCATGTTCCTCTTCGCCATCAACGGCTCCCACGCGGCGGTGCTGGGCTGGCTGTCCTACCGCGCGCTGATGGTGTCCACGCTCTTCGGCGTCCTGGGCTTCTGGCTGCACCTGGAGTGGCGTGAGCGCCAGCGCAAGGGCGCCCTGGTGGGCTCGCTCGTCGCCTTCGCGCTGGGGCTCGCGAGCGCGGAGACCATGCTCATCCTCATCCCGTACGTCATCGCCTACGAGGTCTTCGCCGGGCCGGGCAAGGCGGCGGACAAGCTCAAGGGGCTGCTTCCGCTGGGCGTGCTGCTGGCCGGCTACTTCGCGCTCTACAAGTCGCTGGGCTACGGCGCGGCGGGGCAGGACACGCACGTGGATCCGCTGGGCGCGCCGGGGGCGTGGGTCTCCGCGATGATCAGCCGCGTGCCGGCGGCCATCGCGGGGCTGACGCTCAGCGCACCGTCGGACTACATCATGGACGCCTCCTACGTGCCGGTGTTCACGCTGATTGGCGCGGCGGGCCTGGCGTTCTTCGCGCTGCTGGTGTGGGGCGTGTGGCCCCGGCTGGAGGGCGACGAGCGGCGCACGCTGAAGTGGATGCTGACGGGTTCGTTCGTGGCCACGTTCCTGGCCAGCTCCGCGCTGGCGGGTACGCGCACGCTGCTGGTGCCCAGCCTGGGGCTGGCGGTGGGGCTCGCGATGGTGCTGCGCGCCGCGTGGCGGGGCCGGGCGCGCTCGTTCCGCGCGGGCGCGGTGCTGGCGGGCGCGGCGGTGATGTTCCTGCTGCACGTCGTGGCGGCGCCCTACGTGTGGTGGCAGACCGTCAACGTCTACACGCAGATGGACGCGATGATGAACCGCGCGCAGGCGCGCTACGGCGAGGCGCTGGACGTGAAGGCGCTGCCGAACCAGCGGGTGGTGGTGCTCAACGCGCCCAGCGGCGTCATCGGCATCTACAGCTCCGTGCAGTGGTGGTCCCTGGGCAAGACGCTGCCGAAGGCCTGGTGGGTGCTGTCCTACGCGATGGAGCCGCAGCAGGTGACGCGCACGGGGCCCAACTCGCTGGAGCTGTCGCTGCCCAAGGGCCACCTGCTCACGACCATCGAGGAGCGCGTCTACCGGGGCTCGCGCTACCCGCTGGCGGTGGGGGACACGTTCGACGTGAAGGGCATGAAGGTGCGCGTGGAGGACGTGGACGCGGAAGGACCCAAGCGCGTGTCCTTCACCTTCGACGTGCCGCTGGAGGATCCGTCGCTGAAGTTCGTCGAGTGGAAGAACAAGAAGGTGCTGCCCTGGACGCCGCCCGCGCTGAACGCCGCGCCGGTGGTGGTGGACGCGCACACCTTCCAGTAGTCCCGAATGAAGAGGCGGGCCCCCCGTCCGGTTGTCGCCGGACGCGGAGCCCGCCTGGAAGTGAAGCGTTGCCGGAGCCTGGGGGCCCGGGGCCCGGGGGGGTTCAGCCCACCAGCCGGACCACGGCCAGCGTGATGCCGTAGACGAGGACGGACACCAGCGCGGCGGCGGGGATGGTGAACACCCACGCCCAGATGATGCGTCCGGCGGTGCCCCACTTCACCGCGCGCCAGCCGCGCGTGGACCCCACGCCGACGATGGCGCCGGTGATGGTGTGGGTGGTGGAGACGGGGATGCCCAGCTCCGCCAGGGCGATGATGGTGACGCCGCCGCCGGTCTCCGCGCTGAAGCCGCCAATGGGCGCGAGCTTCGTGAGGCTGTGGCCCATGGTGCGGATGATGCGCCAGCCGCCGAAGAAGGTGCCCATGGCGATGGCGGCGTGGCAGGAGATGATCATCCACCAGTCGATGTGGAACGGGCGGTCGCGCCAGATGGTGCCGAAGAGCACCACCGCGATGATGCCCATGACCTTCTGCGCGTCGTTGGTGCCGTGGCTGAAGGAGAAGATGGCGGACGACACCAGCTGCAGCCGGCGGAACCAGGTGTCCACGCGCAGGGGCGTCTGCTTGTGCACCGTCCAGGTGCTGATGACCATCATCGTGATGCCCAGGAACATGCCGATGAGCGGCGACAGCACGATGAACGCCGCGATGCGCGCGATGCCCGAACCCACCAGCCCCTGGAAGCCCAGCACCGGCAGCGTCGCGCCAATCATCCCGCCCGCAAGCGCGTGCGAGGACGAAGAGGGCAGGCCCCACCACCAGGTGAGCAGGTTCCAGGTGATGGCCCCCATGAGGGCGGAGAAGATGACCATCAGCACCGCGGTGGGGCCGGCGGCGCGGAGCATCTCGAAGTTGATGATGCCCTTGCCCATGGTGTTGGCGACATGGACACCGCCCGCGAACGCCGCCACGAAGTTGAAGAACGCGGCCCAGGCCACCGCGAGGTTCGGCGACAGCACGCGCGTGGAGACGACGGTGGCGATGGAGTTCGCGGCGTCGTGGAAGCCGTTGATGAAGTCGAACACCAGCGCGACGATGACGATGAGGACGACCGCGGCGAGCAGCATTTCAGGAGTGCTCCAGCACGACGCCTTCGATGACGTTCGCGACACCCTGGCACTTGTCGGTGGCGGTCTCGATGAGGTCGTAGATCTCCTTCCACTTGATGATGGTCAGGGTATCCACGCCGCTCTTGAACAGCCGGCCCATGCCCGAGCGCAGCACCTCGTCCGCCTGCGACTCCAGGCTCTTGATCTCCTTGCAGCCGGCGAGGATCTGCTCCGGCTTCTTGATGAGGCGCAGCGCCGCGACGACCTCCTGCACCTTCAGCGTGGAGAGCACCAGCAGGCGCGCCAGCTCCGCGGCGTCCGCCCGGGTAGAGTCGATCTCGTAGTACAGCAGCCGCGCGGCCGCCGCGTTCGTCAGGTCCAACACGTCGTCGATGCGCGACAGGAGCGAGTGGATCTGCGTGCGATCGAACGGGGTGATGAACTGCTGGTGCAGCCGGTTGAAGGCCGTGTGCGTGACGTCGTCGCCTCGGTGCTCCACGTCCTTGAGGGCCTGGACGCGCGCGGGCACGTCCCGGTAGTCGCTCAGCAGCTCATGGAGGATCTTGGCGCCTTCGACCGTGCGGGCGCATTGGGCGTCGAAGTCGTCGAAGAACTCATCCGACTTCGGCATCAGCTTTTCGAGCATGGGGTTCCCTCGGCGCCTGGAGCGACAGGCGCGGTCCGCCGCGGGAGGTGGTTGCGCGAGGGTGTTGCCCTCCCGTGACGCGGCGTGACTACCCTACTTTGGGAGTTTCGCCAGTGTTCCGTGTAGAACTTCACGGATTCCAGGGGGTTGGATGCGACCGCGCCGGCTTGCCCGGCGGGCGCGCTTCTCCCGGAAGAGGATGACGCAGGGGCCTGTTCCGGATGGGGCTTCACGTCCTACAGTTGGAAAATCGGCAATTCGTCCCTGGTCCCTCTTGTCGCGGAAGGCGCATGACCCTGTTCCGGCACCCTGAAGATCGCATCCCGGTCCTGATGTTCGCGTGCGTGTTCGCGCTCGATGTGACGGTGTTCCTCACGGCGAAGAGCTGGTGGTTCCCCGTGTTGTGGTTCGGCCTGGGCATCATCCCCAAGGGGTGGATCTGCTCCTGGAACCACCACCACCAGCACCTGACGATGTTCCGGCACGCGATCCCCAACCGGCTGTTGGAGATCATCTTCGCGTTCCAGACGGGCGTGACATCGCAGGCGTGGTTCCTCCACCACGTGGTGGGCCACCACCGCAACTACCTGGACCAGACGAAGGACGAGTCCCGCTGGAAGCGCGATGACGGCACGACGATGGGGGAGATGGAGTACTCGCTGAAGACGATGCTGACCGCGTACCCGCGCTCGTTCCAGGTGGGCCGCAAGCACCACCCGAAGGCGCTGCGCCTGTTCGTGGCGATGGCCGCGCTCCAGGTGGTGCTGCTGGCGGGCCTGTTCTGGGTGAACCCCTACAACGCGCTGTTCGTCTTCCTGCTGCCGATGGTGGCGTCGCTGTTCGTCACGGTGTGGGCGACCTTCTTCCACCACGTGGACCTGAACACGGCGGTGCACGCGGAGGCCTCGTACAACATCCTCCACCGGGGCTACAACCTGATGACCGGCAACCTGGGCTACCACACCGCGCACCACTCGCGGCATGGCCTGCACTGGTCGAAGCTGCCGGAGCTGCACGCGCAGCTGGCCCGCGACATCCCCGCGCACCTGTACCGGCAGCCGGGCATCCCGTTCGTCTGGCGCGGCTCCGAAGCGAAGCTCGTGCTGAGCGAGCACGAGGTGGAAGCGCTCGCCGTTTCCACCGCGAAGGCCAAGGCGCCCGCCGCCGCGCCGGCCGCTTCCGGCGAAGAGCTGGCGGCCTAGCTTCACGCCCCGCCGGGCTCGCCGGGCTCGGTCGCCCGCTTGCGCGCCAGGTACTCGCGCACCTCCGCCGGAAGGGTTTCTTCCGGCAGGGGGAAGTGCTGCGTCACCACCTCCAGGATGTTGAGGTACTGGGGCAGCTCGAAGCCGTAGAACACCACCCGCCCGATGCGCGATTGCTCCCGGGCGGACAGGTGGGTCTTCAGGGTCGTGCACGCCAGCCGCACCGGGTCGTTCACGCCCAGCCCACCGGTGCCCGCGCCCAGCGCCACCATGGCCACGGAGAGCGGCGCACCGTCGTCCGGCAGGGCCTCCAGCGCGTTCCACAGGTTCACGCAGCAGACCTGGATGCGCGCGAGGTTCGGCGACGAGTTCCCGGACAGTCCGTGGCGGTAGTCCATCACCGCCACGTGCGCGACCCACTGGGCCCTCGGGTGTTCGCCCGCGTCCGTCACCAGCACCTGTCCCGGATCCATGGGGCCGCGGAAGCGGGCCTGGAGGGCCTCGGTGATGTGCTCCTGGTAGTCCGGGCCACACGCGAGCCGGATGGCCCGGGAGACCCCGGACCCCAACTGCACGTTCGTGTTGGAGGCGTTGACCAGCACGCGCTCGGAGCCGTCCGTCAGGCTGCCGAGCGCGACCTCGATTCCGGGGAGGGGAGCGCTCATCCCTCCAGTCTAATCACGGCGTCTTCGGCTCGGCCGGTCCGGTCGTGCGGTTGGCCGCGATGTTGATGACGTTGACCATCAGGTCCTTCACGCGGCGCGGCTTCTCGCCCCCGTTGTCCTTGATGATCTTGTCGATGTCGTCATCCTGCCGGTGGTACTCGGGGATGAGGTCGCCGCCGCCGTTGGGATTGGACAGGCCCTCGAAGAGGAAGAGCACGTCCTCGCCCTTGCGCCCGAACGACGCGCCGTCCTGGCGGTCGCGGTACACGTTGATGTCGCGGTTGATGCGGTCGAACGGATCCGCCAGCTGCTGGTTCGCCTGATCCACCACGTCCCGGAAGTAGTTGGGCTGGCCCTTGGTGTTGGTGTCCACGACGGACAGGCGCTGATCATCCCAGCGGCCCACCATGTCCGTGTTGATGACGCCAGCGATGTTCTTCAGCTCCAGGCCGGGGATGGGGTGGTCCACGAAGTACTGCGAACCCACGAGCCCCTTCTCCTCCGCGCCCGTCCAGATGAAGAGGATGGAGCGATCCAACTCGCCGCGCTTCTGCGCTTCCGCCAGCTCCGGCACCGCCGCCATCAGCACCGCGCTGCCGGACGCGTTGTCGTCCGCGCCGTTGTACGCGTTGCCCTGGCGGTCCACGCCCACGTGGTCCAGGTGGGCCATCACGACGATGACCTCGTCCTTGTGCGGGCCGGTGCCGGGCAGCATCGCCAGGGTGTTCACGGCCTGGCCCGTCGCCGTGGCCACCTGCCGCAGCTCCTCCACGCTGCGCTGCGTCCCGAACCGGGCCGGCACCAGCGGCTGACCGGACGCCTTCATCGTGGACTCGTACTGGCGGTTGAGCAGCGCCAGCGTGTCCTTGGGCATCTTGTCGTCCAGGTAGAAGCCTTCCTGGAACGTCTTGTGCCCGAACTCCTTGTGCGCGCCGTGGGCCGCGCCATGCGCCGCGCCGCCCTCCTGCGCCCCCAGGAACGAGAAGACGTTGAACTTCTGCTGGAAGGGGTTCTCCGGGTTGTTGGAGTTGGGGCCCACGAGGCCGTACTTCTTCACGTGCTCCTGCACGTAGGCGGACGCCATATCCAGGCCTTCCGAGGGGCTGTTGCGGCCCTTCAGCTCATCGGAGGCCAGGTACTGGAGGTGCGTCATCGGATCCGAGTCGGCCGAGACGGGCGGCTCGGTGGGCTGCGTCGGATCCGTCGGGGGCAGCGGCGCCGGGGTGG
>NZ_RAWD01000256.1:0-14537 GCF_003612065.1 Corallococcus sp. CA047B | reverse complement strand
GCGAAGGTCGCCCCCTGCATTTCCTTGAGATCACGGAGAAGTCCATCCAGCTGAGCCTGCTGTCCCACATCGGCAAGACACCGGAAGTGACGATGCTGTCGCGTCTGGCTGCCATGGCGCGGCGGACGCGGGATCGCAAGGTGATTGTCACGGCGAAGGATACCTTCGCCCTGACGGATTGGTCACTCTCCGAGGATGCCGAGGCACTTGCACAGACGGGCGTGATGGAGCCGCATCCGGAGGAGGAGCTTCCTCCCCTGCGGCCGGTGGAACGTCACCCGGAGCCGCGCACGGACAACGTGCGCGCGTCGGGGCGTGGCACGGAACGCAAGCGCCGCCGCGACGAGGGCGACGAGGAGCGGGGTCGCAGGAAGCGCTTCCCGCCGCTGCCAGAGGTGGTGTTCGAAATCCTCAGCGAGGCGGAAGTCGGCCTGCGCACGGATCAGCTCATCGAGCGCGCTCGCTCCAAGGAGCTGTGCGCCGAGGAGACGACGGTGGAGGCGGTGCTCACCGCCCTGCTGGAGGACAACCAGCGCCGCATCGACGCGGGCCGCCGGCCCCAGTACGCCTTCAACCAGGAGACGGGTGAGGTGTCGCTGGAGCGCGCGGGTGCGCCGAGCGAGGCGCCGCCCCTGGAGCTCCAGGCGGCGTTCGCGCAGGCCCTGGGCATCCCGCTGGAGGGAGGCCGCCCGGTGCTGGGCAAGCCCGCCGCGGGTGTGGAACCCCTGGTGGACGAGGCCCTCATCACCACCGCGCGCACGGCCCTCAAGGACGCGCGTCGGGCGGTGGCGCGCGGGCTGCGCAAGCGCCTGGGCGACGCGGACGTGGGCACCTTCGAGAAGTCCGTGGTGAAGATGATGCACGGGCTGGGCTTCCGCGAGCTGAAGGTCGCCAAGCGCTCCAAGGAAGGCCCCCTGCTCACCGCGCGCAAGCGCGAGGGCAGCGTGGAGCTGCGCTACGCGGTGCGCATGCTCAAGGGCACGCCGGGCGTGGACCGCAAGACGGTGCAGGAGCTGCGGCGCGACCTGGGCCACTACTCGGCGCAGGTGGGCCTGCTGGTGAGCGCCGGTGAAGTGCGCGGCGACGCGCGCTCCGAGGCGCAGGCCACGGGCTCGCTGGTGATGCTGTGGTGCGGCGACGCGCTGGGTGAGAAGTTCCTGGAGGCCAGGACGGCCGTCAACGTCACCCAGGTGGAGCTGTACGACATCGACGAGCGCTTCTTCGAGGCCGCGAAGCTGGACGCCGAGGAGGCCCAGCGCCGCCGCGAGGAGCGCAAGAGCGAGAAGCAGGCCCGCGAGGAGGGCGGCGAGGTGGAGGTGTCCGCCACCGCGACGACTCCCGCAGCGGACCGGCCGGAGCGCGAGGAGCGTCCCGAGCGGGGCGACCGGCAGGAGCGTGCCGAGCGCCGTCGCGACCGTCAGCGTGCGCGCAACGAGGCCCGCGACGCGGCCGCCGCGCAGGGTGGATCCGAAACGCCCGAGCCCAAGGCCTCACCGGTGGCCGCCGCGCCGCCGGCCGCCGCCGGGTTCACGCCCACGACGTCGGAAGAGGACGACTCCGACGAAGGGGATGACGAGGACGGGGACGAGGACCTGGAGGCCGCCAGCGCCTTCGTGGGTGGAGCCAAGGAGGGCGCCGAGGGTGGTGCTTCCGACGCCTCCGCTTCCGAGCGCAAGCGCCGCCGCCGTCGCCGCCGGGGCCGTCGCGGCCGTGGCACGCGCGGAGCGGACGGCTCGCCCACGGGCGAGGCCGGCGCTCCCGCGCCAGGCTCGACCGGTGAGGAGGTCGCCGCCTCGGGTGGGATCGCCGCGCCTTCCGCCGGTGGAAGTGTCGGAGGCGAAGGGCTGGTGGCGCTCGCGGGTGAGGCGCTGCCCGTCGTCGCCGACGCGGCCCCTGGCCCGTCCCACGGGGAAGCAGCCGTCACCGCGCCGAGCGAAGGCAACGCGTGGCACGCGGGCGAAGCCGTGAAGGCCGAGCCGACGCCGGAGTCCGCCGATGCGGCGCGGGCCCGGGCCGAAGCCGCGCGGGCAGCGTCCGATGCCGTGACGCCGGGCGCGAGCCCTGCGTTGACGCCTGCGGATGAAGCGTCCGGCGAGGCGTCCGCGACGCCCGCCGCCGAGGCGGCTGTGTCCCCGAGCGAGCCCGTGGAGATCCGCGAGGCCCGCGAGGTGCACGAGGCACCGGTGTCGTCCGAGCCGGGGACTCCGCCCGAGGGCAAAGAGGGCTAGCCGCCCTCACGGAATCGGGTGCGGTGGACGCGGGAGTGTTAGCGTAAGGGGGCCATGAAGCCGGCCCTGCTGCTCACCTCCTGCGTGCTGTTACTCGGGGCCTGCCGCTCGCAGGCCCCGCGCCATCCGGTGGCGCCGGTGGAGCTGTCCGGGGACACCGTGCGGGACAACGCGCTCCTGGGCTTCGGTCCGGACGGGGTGCGGGAGCTGTTCTCCGACGCGCTGGAGGGCTCCGGTCGCTTCGAGCTGGTGGGCGACGAGGGGCCGAAGAAGGTCCGCCCCTGGCGCATGTCGCTGGACCTGCCCTTCACCCGCGAGGTGCTGAAGGACGGCAACCCCCACAGCTTCGCGGAGGTGGGCGCCAACCTGTCCCTGGAGCGCTTCGGCGGCGCCGTGCCCCAGCGCTACGAGGTGGTGGGGCTGGGCGAGGCGCAGGTGCAGGAGGACTCGGAGGAGGGCCGCCGGGCCGCCATGCGCGCCGCGCTGGAGAACGTGCTGCGGCAGGTGACGGAGTCGGCGCTGCTGCAGCTCTCCGCGCTGGAGCGCACGGACGAGGCGCTGGTGACGGACCTGCGCGCCAATGACGCGCGCATCCGCGAGTTCGCCCTGCGCACCCTGGCCGAGCGCAAGCACCCGGCCGCCGCGCCCCTGTTGATTGAACGCCTGAAGGACACCAGCGACGCGGACGCGGTGCGCCGCACCATCGGGACGCTGGCGGAGATGAAGGCGAAGAGCGCGGTGCCGGCCCTCATCGACCTGGCGCGGGGCCGCGACTCCGGCTTCCTGCAGGAGATCGTCTTCGCGGTGGGCGAGATTGGCGGCCCGGAGGCGGAGGCGTACCTGTACACGGTGGCCCAGGGCCACGACACGCCGTCGGTGCAGGCCGCGGCGCAGCAGGCGCTCGACACACTCTACGCATCACGCAACCACGCAACGGTGGAGGCGCGTGGCCAGGGCCACGCGGACCCTTGAGTATGAGGCAATCGCTGTCGACGGTGGGGGGCATCGCCCTCCTGGCCACCACGCTCGTGGGCTCCGGATGCGCGAAGCGCGTCGAGTCGGACACGCGCCCCGCAACCGAATCCATCGCCGAGTACTACCCGCTGGCGGTGGGCAACCAGTGGACGTACCGGCTGGACAAGCGGGACGACAAGCCCGTCACGGTGGAGATCGTGAAGGAGCAGGACGGGTACTTCCTGGACAACCAGGGCGGGCAGCTCACGGTGGACGCCTACGGCCTGCGCGACCCCAAGCGCTACCTGCTGCGCGGACCGCTGGAGGCCGGGCGCGGGTGGAACAACGTGGTGTCCGTGTCGTCCACGGAGCGCTACCAGCTGGTGCAGGTGGGCTTCGCGTGCCAGGCGCCCGCGGGTTCGTTCCCCAACTGCGTGAGCGTGGAGGGCCGCAACCGGGTGGACGCGAAGACGACGCTCGTCAACACGATGACCTTCGCCGCGGGCGTGGGGCTGGTGCGCGTGGACGTGGCCACGGAGCAGGACGGCAAGCGCGTGCCCCAGACGGAGCTGGAGCTGGTGTCCTTCAAGGTGGGCTCCGGCGCCGCCGCGACCCCGCCGCCCGCCGCGAACTGAAGCGCCCGCGCATGGCCGTGGAGACGAACGAGCTGTCGCAGGACGCGCGCATCCTGGGCTTCCTCTCCGAGGGAGGGGAGGGCTTCATCTCCGGTGAGGCCCTGTCGAACCGGCTGGGCCTGTCGCGCACCGCCGTGTGGAAGCACGTGGAGTCCCTGCGGCTGAAGGGCTACCGCATCGAAGCGGTGCCCGCGAAGGGCTACCGGCTGACGGGCCGGCCGGACCGGCTCTCCGCGCTGGAGGTCCACCCGCTGCTCACCACCCGCGCGATGGGCCGCGTGCTGCACCACCACGACACCATCGGCTCCACCAACGCGACGGCCTTCCGGCTGGCCCAGGACGGCGCCCCGCACGGCACCGTGGTGGTGGCCGAGCAGCAGACGGCGGGCAAGGGGCGCCGGGGCCGCGCCTGGGTGTCCCCGCCCGGCCTCAACCTGTACTTCTCCGCCATCCTCCGCCCGGAATTGCCGCCGCAGCGCGCGCCGGAGCTCACGCTGGTGGCCGCCGTGGCCCTGGCGGAGACGCTGCGCGAGTCCAGCCCCGACGCGGCCATCAAGTGGCCCAACGACGTGCAGCTGGGCGGCCGGAAGGTGGCGGGCATCCTCACGGAGCTGTCCGCTGAACCGGAGCGCGTGCACTTCGTCATCGTGGGCGTGGGCGTCAACCTCAACGCGGGCCCGGAGCACTTCCCGGAGGAGCTGCGGGACACCGCCACGTCGCTGTCCCAGGCACTGGGACGGCCGGTGGCCCGCGCGGCCTTCACGGCGGCCCTGTGGGCGCGGCTGGAGGTCTGGCTGGACACGTACCTGGCCACCGGCTTCGACGCGGTGCGCACCCGCTGGAAGGCCCTGTCGAGCACCCTGGGGCAGCAGGTCCGGGTGCGCACCGACCGGGGGGACTGGGAGGGGTTCGCTGAGGACATCGACCCCACGGGCGCCCTGATGGTGCGCACGGCGGACGGCCGCCTGGAGCGGGTGCTCGCGGGCGACGTCGAGCAGTTGCGCCCCCAGGGACAGGTGCGCCCTCAAGGACGCGGCTGATTCACGGGCTTCGCGGTAGACTGGCGCACGTGATGCTCCTGGCCATCGACGTCGGCAACACCAACACCGTGCTCGGCGTGTACGAGGGCAAGCGGCTGTTGGATCACTGGCGCCTGGAGACGAGCGCCCGGCGCAGCGCGGACGAGTACGGCATCCTCGTGCGCCAGCTCTTCACGTGGAGCGGCATCGACGCGGCGCAGGTGTCCGCCGTGGCCGTGTCCAGCGTGGTGCCGCCGCTCCAGTTCAGCCTGGAGAAGATGAGCGAGCGCTACTTCAAGACGCGCCCCATGTTCGTCGGCCCGGGCGTGAAGACGGGCATGCCCATCCTCTACGACAACCCGCGCGAGGTGGGCGCGGACCGCATCGTCAACGCGGTGGCCGCCTACGAGAAGCACCACAAGGGCCTCATCGTGGTGGACTTCGGCACCGCGACGACGCTGGACGCGGTGACGCCCCGGGGCGAGTACCTGGGCGGCGCCATCTGCCCTGGCATCAACATCTCCATGGAGGCCCTGTTCCAGAACGCCTCCAAGCTGCCGCGCGTGGAGTTCGCGCGGCCGCCGCACGTGGTGGGCCGCAACACCGTGCACTCCATGCAGTCCGGGCTCGTCTATGGCTACGTGAGCATGGTGGACGGCCTGTGCGCGCGGATGGAGGCGGAGATGGGTTTCACCGCGAAAGTGGTGGCCACCGGGGGCCTCGCCCCGCTGGTGGCCAGCGAATCGAAGGCCATCCAGGAAGTGGATGAGTTCCTCACCCTGGAGGGGCTGCGCATCATCTACGGAAGGAATCACGCCTCATGAGCCTCGCTCCGGATCCCACCATCCCGGCCCCGCCTCCGGGCTGCCCCTTCAACGCCGAGTTCCTGCCGCCCAACCTGCGCAAGCACGTGGACCCCAACGCCCCCGTGCCGCTGCGGATGATGGCCGCCAAGTCGCTCGTGCCCCTGAATCCGGCGGACATGCTGGGCGCGCTCTTCATGCTCACGTTCGATCCGGAAGCGAACGTGCGCGAGACGGCCGCCAAGACGTGCGCCACGCTGCCGGACCGCATCCTCGGCTCCGCGCTGCGCGACGAGGGCGTGCCGCCGCCCGTGCTGGGCTACTTCCTGGGCCTCCTGAAGGACAAGGAAGCCTACGCGGAGATGCTCGTCCTCAACTCGGAGACGCCGGACGACGCCGTCGCGGGCGTGGCCTCCACGTGCAGCCCGAAGGTGGCGGAGATCATCTCGCAGAACCAGCTGCGACTGCTGCGCCACGAGGACATCGTCCGCAACCTGTGCCTCAACCCGGGCGCCCCGGCGTCGCTCGTGGACAGCATCTGCGACTTCGCGGTGCGAAGCGGGCTCATCCTGGCGGACGTGCCGGCGATGCAGGCCGCCCGGGTGCGCATCTACGGCCCCCAGGCCGCCGCGGCCCCTCCGGATCCGGGCCCCACGGCGGAAGAGGTCCTTCAGGAGCTGGGGCCGGCGGCGCAGCAGGAGGACGAAGCCCCGATGGAGGAGGGCAAACGTCAGACGCTCGCGCAGCGCATCATGAAGATGTCCATCGCGGAGAAGATCAAGCTGGCGACGCTGGGCAACAAGGAAGCGCGCACCAACCTCATCCGCGACACGAACAAGCTCGTCTGCACCGCCGTCATCCGCAGCCCCCGCATCACCGACGGCGAGGTGCTCGCGTGCGCCGCCAACCGCGCCATCAACGACGACGTGCTGCGCGTCATCTACAACAACCGCGAGTGGACGAAGATGCAGAAGGTGAAGCTCGCGCTGGTGAAGAACCCCAAGGTGCCGCTCACCGTCACCATGAAGTTCCTCAACACGCTGCGCGACACGGAGCTGAAGGACCTGGCGCGCGACAAGAACGTGCCCGCCGCCGTGCAGTCCTTCGCCAAGAAGCTGCATGAGAAGAAGACCGCCCCCAAGAAGGAGGGCGGCGGTCACTGACGGTCCGGGCGGACTGCCGGGCGTCGTGCGCCCGGCTTCGCTCCAGGGACCGTGACGGGCCTGCCGGAAGGGGGAGGGCGGTCGTCCCGCGCCGTCCCCTCGCTCACGCGGCCTGGGAACGACGGACGCTATGCGGCGGCTTCCTCGTCGGCGTCGTCGCCCACGGAAGTGCCGGGCTCGTCCAGGAGCTGCTGGGCGATGGCGAGCGCCTTCTTCGTCTTCTCGCGCAGCTTCTCGTCGCCCTTGATGCGCGCGTAGAGCTTCGTCACGCGCTCCTCGTTGCGCACCGCCGCCTGCTCCAGCTCGGTGATGCGGGCGCGCAGCCCGTCGGCGTCGGCGGCCGCCTGGGCCGTCTGGGCGGACAGGTCCGCCTGGGACTGCTCCAGCTGGGCGCGCAGGCCTTCCGCCTCCTGCTGCGCGGCTTCCACCTGCGAGCGCAGCCCCTCGGCCTCCTCGCGCGCCGCCTGGAGGTCCGCGTCCTGCTGGGCCGCCTGGGCCCGCAGTCCTTCCACCTCACCCTGGAGCGCCTGGGCCTGGGCCTGGTGCTGATCCAGCTCCGCCTGGAGCGTGCCCAGCTTCGCGGTGGCGCCGCGCGCCTCCTCCTTGGAGGTGGCCAGCTGCTGATCCACGCGCTTGCGCTCCGTGGTGAGCTGCTCGGTGCGGCTGGTGAGCGTCTTGATCTGCGCGTCGCGGCGCGACAGCTCCTCGTCGGAGGTGCTGGCCTTCTGCTCCAGCTCCAGGTGCTGATCCTTCAGCTCGATGATCTCCTGGTCCTTCTGGTTCAGCTCCGACTTGAGGCGCAGGATCTCCTTGTCGCGCTTGTTGACGGTGTCGCGCAGCGCGAAGGTGTCCTTGTCGTTCTTGCCGACGTTGGAGCGCGACGTCTCCAGCTCCGTCGTCTTCGCCTGGAGCTCGGACTCCAGCGACTGCACGCGCTCCTCGGCCTGCGTCGCCTGTCCGCGCGAGTCCTCCAGCGCGCTCTGCAGCTCCGCCACCTTGGCGCGCAGGTTGCGCAGCTCCGCGACCTCCGCCGCGGACGGGCCCGCCGCCGGCTGGGGCACCGGGCCCGGGCCCGCGACCGCGACAGGCCGGGGCGGGGGAGGCGTGGGCACCGCGCGCAGCGGCGCGGGCGTGGCGGCGGCGCGCACGGGCGCGGGGGGCGGCGCGGCCACCGGCTCCGGATCCGCCGGCGGCATGAAGCCGATGACGGTCTTCTCCTCCGGCTCGTCGCCCAGGTCGCTCAGCACGTCCAGCGAGTCGTCGTTGTCGGAGCCCAGCGAGTCGAGCGCGGAGATCTCCTCCTCGGCGGACGGGGACTCCAGCTCCGGCGGCGCCTGGACGGACTCTTCGTCGGGCGT
The DNA here is from genome assembly GCF_003612065.1 of Corallococcus sp. CA047B. Classification (NCBI taxonomy): domain Bacteria; kingdom Pseudomonadati; phylum Myxococcota; class Myxococcia; order Myxococcales; family Myxococcaceae; genus Corallococcus; species Corallococcus sp. CA047B. The sequence goes on along the minus strand of NZ_RAWD01000256.1, from coordinate 6,377 downwards.
TCCGGTGACGGGCTCGGACAGGTCGCCGAAGGCCTCGTCGAGCATGTCCAGGTCTTCCCCGGGCACCGCGGGCTCCTCGCCCGTGTCCACGGCGATCTCCTCGCCGAAGTCCGGGGCCGGCTCTTCCTTGCCGAAGTCGTCGCCCAGCGAGTCCAGGGTGAGGCTGTCGTCCACCACCTCGTCACTGGCGGGCAGCTCCGGGAAGCCAATCAGGCTGCCCACCCGGTCCACCAGCGTGTCGGTGTCCACGGGCTTGGCGACGTATTCGTCCGCGCGCGCCTTGAGCTTGCTGTGCGCCGCGAAGCCGTCCGGGCTGCCGATGATGACGATGGGCAGCGCCTTGAGATCGTCGTCCTTCTTCAGCTTGCCGCAGATGAGGTAGCCGTTCTGTCCGGCGGACAGATCCACCGCGAGCACCACGAGCTCCGGGCGCTCGCGCCGGATCAGCTCCACGCTGCCCTTGCCGTCGCCCGTCGTCTGCGCCGTGAACCCCCGGGCTTCCAGGGCCTGCTGCAGGGTGGCGGAGAGGGTGGCGTCGCTTTCGACGATCAGGATTCGCTTGGACATGAAGGGACGGCCGTCCTGGGGTGCGGCGCGCGGTGGATCACCACGAACAAGCGGCGGCGCGCGAGAAGAGAGTCGCGGTCGAGGCTATCGGCCATGTCTGGGACCGTCAATCTTCACACCGGGCGCAATGCCCGGTATTCAGTCGAGCAGGCGACCGCTCGGGCCCCACGCCGTCAGCCCTGTTTCAGGGCTGTAGCGAGACGGGCTGCAGCGACACGTTCTGCACGCTCACCGACGGCTTCACCTGCGCGGGGCGCGGGATGCCGTTGGAGCGGTGCTCCTGCTCCCGCAGCATCTGCAGGATGGCGGCGTCGTCCAGGTCCGTCACCAGCTCGTAGGTGATGTCCTGATCACGCCACGTCACCACGTTGTACGCCTGGCTCGAGTCCACGGCCACGTTCTCCACCGTGGGGGACTCCTCCACCGTCACCCGCCGACCCGTCGCCGGATACACGAACACGCCGATGTTGCGCTTGGCCTCGTTCGTGCGCCGGGGCTGGGTCTCGTAGCTGACGTAGACGACTTCCTGGCCGTTGAGCGTGGAGAAGCGCGCGCCCACGGGCTGGGCCTGCTGCAGGCGGGGCAGGGTGATGCGGTGCTCCACCTTGTCGTTGAACCACGCCTCAATCTGCTCCGGCGTGCCCGCCACGAACTCCAGGGGCCGCTGGCGCGTGTGCCGCTGCACGGCTTCCAGGATGGTGGCCCGCTGGGCCTGACCGGACTGGTACGTCATCCAGCCGCCGCCCACCGTCACCACCACCAGGGCCACGGCCCCGGCGCGGATCCACTGGCTCACCTGGGCCCGGCGCTGCTCACGGTGCAGGCCGGACTGGATGCCCGCGCGCAGCGAAGCCGGCGCGCGCGAGCCCTGGGCGGACACGGAGTGCTTCGCCGCGCGCCGGAGCGTCTGGCGAAGCTGCATCTCTTCATCCACCCGCGCGATGCATGCGGGGCAGTCTTCGAGGTGCGACTCCACGTCGTGGCGTTCCTCCGGCTGGAATTCACCGTCGAGGTACGGGTACAGCAATCGCTCGAGTTCCTGGCAGGTCATGGGCGCTCGATGAATCCAACCACGAACTAGCCGGCCTTCTTCCGTCGCCGGAACTCTTCCAGGTCCGCGGGCGCGGGCACCGGATCTCCGTCGTGACGGAAGACACCCTGACCCTGCGCGTACTCACGCAGCGTCTTCTGCAGCAGCTTGCGGCCCCGGAACAGCCGGCTCATCACCGTGCCCACGGGGCACTCCAGAATCTCCGCGATCTCCTTGTAGGAGAACTCCTGGAGGTCCGCGAGGATGACCACCAGCCGGAAGTCGATGGGCAGCGAGTCGATGGCGCGCAGCACGTCGTCCGACAGGAGCCGGTCGAAGAAGTACTGCTCGGGGTTGGCGGCGAAGTCCGTCGCGTCCCGGCTCACGAAGCGCTCATGCACCGCCTCGCGCTCCACGCCCTCCACCACCGTGCGCTCCTTCACCTTGCGCCGGTACCGGTTGATGAACGTGTTCGTGAGGATCTTGAAGAGCCAGGCCTTGATGTTGGTCCCGCGCTCGAACTTGTCGAAGAACCGATAGGCCCGCATGCAGGTGTCCTGCACCAGGTCCTCGGCATCGCGCTCGTTCTTGGTCAGCCGGAGGGCCGCTGAATAGAGCGGATCCAGGTGCGCCAGCGCCAGCTCTTCGAATTCCTGCTTCGTCCGGTTGGGTTGCCTGAAGTCCAGCATCATGCTCCCGCCTTCCAGGGGCCCGAAATGATTGGGGAATGCGTCGCCTGCCTAACGGTCAATCTATGCACCGGAACAGACGGGTCAACAACGCTTTCCCCTGCCGCGCCGCCCGCATGCCCGCTTCTGGTGTGGGGAGACGCCCGGCGGGATCATTTATTCCACAGGGTGGGAACCAGGGGGGACACCCGGACGGGGCTTCCCCCCTGGCAACCCGGCCAGAAGAAGGCTGGCCGGCTGCTGTACAGGCGGGTTACTTCTTGCCGCCGAGCGCGTCCATCAGGGGCACGTAGTCGTAGCCCATGTCCTTGGCGACGGCCTCGTAGGTGATGTGGCCGTTGTAGGTGTTGATGGCACGCTGGAGGGCGCGGTCGGCCTTGATGGCCTCCACCAGGCCCAGGTCCGCGATCTTCCGCGAGTACGGGCGCGTGGTGTTGGTGAGCGCGAACGTGGACGTCTGCGGCACGGCGCCGGGCATGTTGGCCACGCAGTAGTGGACGACGTCGCTCACGGTGAACGTGGGGTTGTCGTGCGTGGTGGGCTTGCAGGTTTCAATGCAGCCGCCCTGGTCCACCGCGACGTCGACGACGACGGAGCCGGGCTCCATCTCCGCGATGAGCTCGCGGGAGACGAGCTTCGGGGCCTTGCCGCCGGGGATGAGCACGCCGCCGATGACGAGGTCCGACTCGCGCACGGTGCGCGCGATGGACTCCGTGTCCGACGCCAGCGTCTGCGCGCGGCCGAGGAACACGTCGTCCAGGTAGGTGAGGCGCTCCAGGTTCACGTCCAGGATGGTCACTTCCGCGCCCATGCCCACCGCGACCTTGGCGGCGCACAGGCCCACCACGCCACCGCCGATGACGGCCACGCGGCCGCGGCGCACGCCGGGCACGCCGCCCAGCAGGATGCCCTTGCCACCGTGGGCCTTCTCCAGGCACGCGGCGCCGACCTGGATGGCCATCTTGCCGGCCACCTCGCTCATGGGCTTGAGCAGCGGCAGGCTGCCGTCGTCCAACTGGAGCGTCTCGTAGGCGACCGCGGTGACCTTCTTCTTCAGGAGCGTCTTGGTGAGCTCCGGGTCCACGCCGGCCAGGTGGAAGTACGTGTAGACGATCTGCCCGGGCTGCATGCGCTCGTACTCGGGCGCGATGGGCTCCTTCACCTTCACGACCATCTCCGAGCGCTTCCACACCTCATCCGCGCTGGAGATGATCTGCGCGCCGACGCGCTGGTACTCCGAATCAGGGATGCCGGAGCCGACGCCTGCGTTCGTCTCGACCAGCACCGTGTGCCCCGCGCTGGTGAGCGCGCGCACGCCCGCAGGCACCATGCCGACACGGTACTCGCGGGTTTTGATCTCCTTGGGAACTCCGACGATCACGACTGCCTCCGGATAGGGGACTGCGAAAACGTGGCGGACCCATAGACCAGGGCCCCAACGCTTTCAAGGCGCGCTCCGGCACCGTGGGGTGGGCTTGCATGATGGGGCTCATTCGCTCGCACACATGACGCGAGGCGTTGGACGCGTCAGGGCCCGCCCGTGTTAGGTAGCAGGCCATGACGCACGCGCCGAAACTGCTCTTCGCGGACCCCAAGGGCCGGGTCATGGAGCATCCGTACCTCATCGCCACCCTGCGCAGCGGGGAGGAACTCGTGCCACCGCAGGACAAGCCCATCGCCCTGCCGGCGGCAGGGCGCCTGGTGCACCTGCCCGGACGGCTGCCGGTGGGACTCAACCCGGACTCCGGCGAGCTGGAGCTGGTGCGCGAGATGAAGATTGGCGGCAAGACGTTCGTGCCCAACGCGGTGGGCGCGCTCTTGCCCCCCGGCTACACGCGCACGTTCCTGCCCGGTGAGGTGAAGGGGGACGGGCCGGTGCTGCCGCAGTGGGCGTACACGGCGGCGGCGTGGGGTGAGAAGGGGCCGCTCGCGTGGGCCATCCACACCGACCGGCGCTCGCACTGGGAGCCGGAGTCGTACTCCACGCCGGAGCTGAAGGGCCTTGTCACCGCGCACATGGAGCGCTTCCCGGACAGCCGCGTGCTCAAGCAGTTGAAGACGTGCGCGCTGCTCTACCGGTGCTTCACGTCGCAGAACATCTTCTACGCGCGCGACGAGGGCGCCATCCCCGCGTCGGTGATGTGCAACGCGCGCTGCGTGGGCTGCATCTCGGATCAGCCCGCGGACGGTCCGCCCGCCTCGCACGAGCGCATGGACGACGGCCCCTCCGCGGAGGAGATGGCGGCCATTGGCCTGTACCACCTGGAGCACGCGCCGGGCCGCACCATGGTGAGCTTTGGCCAGGGGTGCGAGGGCGAACCGCTCACGCGCTGGAAGTACATCGCGGAGTCCATTCGCATCATGCGCGCGAAGACGGACCGGGGCTCCATCAACATCAACACCAACGCCAGCCTCACGCACGGCCTGAAGGCGCTGCTGGATGCCGGGCTGGATGCCGTGCGCGTGTCGCTCAACGCCGCGTCCAAGGGCCTCTACGAGGCCTACTACAAGCCGGTGAAGTACGGCTGGGAGGACGTGGAGGCCTCCATCGCGCTGGCGCGGGAGCGCGGGGCGTACCTGGCGCTGAACCTGCTGCTGTTCCCCGGCGTCACCGACCGCGAGGGCGAGGTCCAGGCGCTGGAGAACCTGGTGCGCAAGTACCGCGTGGATCAGGTGCAGACGCGCTCGCTGTGTATCGACCCGCTGCAGTACCTGGACGTCGCGCGAGGGCAGGGCGCGGGCGGCGAACCCGTGGGCATCCGCACGCTGCTGAACCGGCTGAAGGCGGCGCGGCCGGGGCTCATCATCGGCAACTTCGCGCGCGGCCTGGACGAGCGCGAGAACGCCGCGAGCGCTCCGGGCGACGCATAGGCGTCACCCCCCCGTCAGGGGTTTGACCCACCGGGGGCGGACGGCTACGAAGCCGGGCATGTCCGCCTCCTTCCGCGTCCCGTTCCGCCTCGCCGTCCTCTGTCTCTCCTCCGGTGCCGTCGCCGTCCTCGGCGCGTGCAGCAGCGGCAGCAAGGCGCCCGAGGAGCCGGAGTTCGACCACGGGTTGAAGAAGCCCATCGTGCGCAAGCTGCGCGCGGAGCTGAAGGAGACGCCGTGTGACAAGCCGAAGGCGCAGGAGTACGCGCAGCTCCTGATGACCACCGGCGACCTCAAGGGCGTGACGAAGGCGTCGGATGACTATGCCGCCGCCGGCTGTGGCGCCAACGTCGTCCTGCTCCAGCTGTCGTACACGGCGAACGCTCGCCTGGAACAGAAGGAGGGCGCGCTGAAGGCCGCCACCGCCCTGGTGGAGGCGCAGCCGACCAACGCCAGCTACCGCGTGTGGCGGGGCCTGTCGCAGGAGGCGCTCGGCCAGATGGAGGGCGCCGCGGCGGACTACCAGAAGGCCTTCGAGCTCCAGCCGGATCAGCGCCCCATCCTCAACGCGCTGCTCAAGGCCTATGAGACGCTGAACCGGCCCTGTGACGCGCTGGCCGCGTACCAGCGCTACGTGCAGGCGAAGCCCACGGAGGCGAACAAGTCCGACGTGAAGGAGGCGATGCAGGTGCTGGCCAGCAAGACCACGTGCCCGGTGGATGCCGCGCCGGTGGATGCCGGGGCGTCCGAGGCGGCGACGGCGCCCTGAGGAGGGCGGGGCGCGGGGACTACTCGGCGCCGGGGGGCATCAGCTCCTTGGCGACGAGGTTGCCCATCACGGCGTCCTTCGGGATGTAGCCGTCGGCGCCGGCCTCGCGGCAGATGCGCTGCAGCTCCTCCACGTTCTCACCGGAGCACAGCAGCACCTTGATGCCCTTGAAGAGGCTGTTGCTCTTGATGAAGCGGCAGAACTGCTCGCCGTTCACGTTGGGCATGCGCACGTCCAGGAGCACCAGGTCCGGGCGCGTCTGCTTCTTCAGGATGATCTTCGTGGCCTTGTCCGCGGAGTCCGCGATGTGGACCTCGAAGCCCTTGGACACCAGGTCCGCTTCGATGATCCGCGCGGTCATCTCACTGTCGTCCACGATGAGGATGCGCGGTTTGCGCGCCCCGGGGGCCAGCGTCTTCGGCGCGGAGAGGCCGGCGGGCGCGGCCACGGGGGC
>NZ_RAWD01000255.1:0-14633 GCF_003612065.1 Corallococcus sp. CA047B | reverse complement strand
CGGGGGTGGGGACGGTGTAGTCGGCCGGGCCCACGCCGTTGGGCACGGGCGGCAGGTCCGTCTGGGCGTGCGGGAGGATGGCGACGGTGGAATCCAGGAACCGGCGCGTCGTCGCGTCCGCCTCCCCGAACTTCAGCCCCATGCCGGAGATGCCCTGCCCGTGCTGCCCGGTGACGAAGTGGACCACGGCGGCGGCGTAGAGCAGCCGATCGCCGCCTGCCAGCCGGAGGTCCAGGGTGACGGCCGTGCCCGGAGGGCGAACGGCCTTGGCGCGCAAATAGATGCCGCCCCGGGTGATGTTGCCCCCGTATTTCGCGATGAACTCCTCGGGAGTGGCGAAGGGCAGCTTCACCACCAGCCCGACGGCCCCTCCTTGATTCAGATCCGCCAAGGCCCGGTCCCAAGTCCCATGTGTGTGTAGCCGCGAGTATCACCCGAAGTCCCTGGGCACGCGCGGCAAAAAACCTTCTTCGTTGCGCGCCTGCCGCGTTACTCGTATGGAACCGCACCCGCCGGGCGCTGGTGCCCCGCGGGGCCTCCGGGAGCCCCAATGTTGAACCCCGATATCCGGCTGGCCCTCACTTTCGACGACGTGCTCCTGCTGCCCGGTGAGAGCGCGGTCACGCCACGTGATGCCGACCTGACGACCCGCCTGACGCGCAACATCCGGCTCAACGTGCCGCTGCTTTCAGCAGCAATGGACACTGTAACGGAGGCGCGCACCGCCATCGCCATGGCCCAGGAGGGCGGCATCGGCGTCATCCACAAGAACATGACGCCCGAGCAGCAGGCCCTGGAGGTCCTCAAGGTCAAGAAGTTCGAGAGCGGCATGGTGGTGGACCCCGTCACCATCGAACCGAAGGCACCGCTCGCCCGCGCCCTGGAACTCATGAAGGTGCACGGCGTGTCCGGCGTGCCGGTGGTGCAGGGCAAGCGCCTGGTGGGCATCGTCACCAGCCGCGACGTGCGCTTCGAGAAGAACTTCACCCAGAAGGTCGAGGACGTGATGACGACGAAGCTCGTCACCGGCCGCGAGGGCATCTCCCAGGAGGAGGCCCAGAAGCTCCTCCACGAGCACCGCATCGAGAAGCTGCTCGTCGTGAACGAGGCCTATGAGCTCAAGGGCCTCATCACCATCAAGGACATCGAGAAGCGCCTCACCCACCCGTACGCGGCCAAGGACGGCAAGGGCCGCCTGCTGTGCGCCGCCGCCGTGGGCGTGTCCTCCGACCGCGAGGCCCGCATCGACGCGCTGGTGAAGGCGGGCGTGGACGTCATCGTCGTGGACACCGCGCACGGGCACTCGCTGGGCGTGATTGAGGGCGTGCGCGACACGCGCAAGAACTTCCACGGGTTCGATCTCATCGCCGGCAACGTCGCCACCGCGGAGGGCACGCGCGCCCTCATCCTGGCGGGCGTGGACGCGGTGAAGGTGGGCATCGGCCCGGGCTCCATCTGCACCACCCGCGTGGTGGCCGGCGTGGGCGTGCCCCAGGTGACGGCGGTGGATGACTGCGCCCGCGAGGCGGACAAGCACGGCATCCCCATCATCTCCGACGGCGGCATCAAGTACTCGGGCGACATCGTCAAGGCGCTCGCCGCGGGCGCCAGCTCCGTGATGATCGGCTCGCTGTTCGCCGGCACCGAGGAGTCCCCCGGCGACGTCATCCTGTACCAGGGCCGCAGCTACAAGAGCTACCGGGGCATGGGCAGCCTGGGCGCGATGAAGCAGGGCGCCAAGGACCGCTACTTCCAGTCCGACGTGGACGCCGTGAAGCTGGTGCCCGAAGGCATCGAGGGCCGCGTCCCGTACAAGGGCACCCTGTCCATGAACGTGCACCAGATGCTGGGCGGCATCCGCAGCGGCATGGGCTACGTGGGGTGCGCGAACATCGAGGAGCTGCGCACGAAGGCGATGTTCACGCGCATCACGTCCGCCGGGCTCAAGGAGAGCCACGTGCACGACGTCATCATCACCGAGGAAGCGCCGAACTACCGGATGGAGTAGGGCGCCTCGACTCGCGGCTCGCCGCCCCCCGGAAGGTCCTACCGGGGGTGCGGGTCCTGGAGACTACTTGCCGCCGCGACGCTTGCCGCCCGCCGCCGTGTCCTCCGCGGCGGCCGGCACCGTGGCGACGCGCTTCTCCGCCGCGCCCACGCGCTGCATGAGCTGCTCGCGGTCGTCCGGGTCCAGCGTCTCAATGGCCTTGCGCAGGGTGGCGAAGTCCAGGCGGGCGACCGTGACGGTGTTGCCGCCCTTGATCTCCTGCACGGTGGGCACGTCCACCAGCTCGCGCAGGTAGGTTTCGAACTCCACCCGCACGTCGGCCGTCTGCTGGATGCAGGTGTCCTTGGCGGAGACCAGCGCCTGGCTGCCCTCGCGGTAGCTCAGGTCCGGATTCCGGGCCATCGCGTCCTCGAAGGTGTGGGTGCGATCCTTGAGGGACGCGTAGAGCTGGACGTAGTCCACCAGCCGGTCCGACTCCGGGCGGTTGACGTTGCGCGCCTTGGTCAGGGGTTCGGTGGTGTCCTCACAGGTGACCTTGGACAGCTCGGCGATACCGGGAGTGTCCTTCACGGCGACGCTGCGGGTGTCTCGCTCCAGACGCTCGTCCGAGGAGATCTCCTTCACGCACCCCGCGGTGGATAGAAGAAGCATGGCTGCTGCACTGGAAGCGGTCAGGCGGCGCATCCGAACCTCGAACAATTGACGGCCTTTCAGCGTTGATTTCCCGAAGTTTGTAGCGATAAGGGCCCCCACCCGTCAACGACGCCCCCTGGGAGAAATGCCGGTGGACCTGCACTCCGAGAAGATCCTCATCCTTGATTTCGGGAGCCAGTACACCCAGCTCATCGCCCGCCGGGTGCGTGAACTGGGCGTGTACTGCGAGATCCACCGCCCCGATCTGCCCGCGGGCGACATCCGCCAGTACGCGCCCCGGGGCATCATCCTCTCCGGGGGGCCGGCGTCCGTGGAGGCCCCTGGCTCACCGCGTTGCGACCCCTACGTCTTCGAGGCGGGCGTCCCCGTGCTGGGCATCTGCTACGGCCTCCAGCTCACCGCCAAGCTGCTGGGCGGCCGCATCGACCGGGGGGCGCACCGGGAGTTCGGCAGCGCCTCCGTGGAGGTCCTCACGGCCCGGGGCCCGTTCGCGGAGTTCCATCCGGGCGACCAGGTGCAGGTCTGGATGAGCCACGGCGACCGGGTGGACGTGCTCCCGCCCGGCTTCGAGGCCATTGGCCGCAGCGGCAATTCGCCCTTCGCGGCGGCCGCCCACGCGACGAAGCCCTGGTACGGCCTCCAGTTCCACCCGGAGGTCGTCCACACCCCCCAGGGCAAGGCGATGCTGCGCGCCTTCCTCTTCAACGACTGCAAGGTGTCCGGCTCCTGGACGATGAAGGGCTTCATCGACGAGGCGGTGGAGACCATCCGCAAGCAGGTGGGCGAGGAGGGCCGGGTCATCTGCGGGCTCTCCGGCGGCGTGGACAGCTCCGTGGCGGCGCTGCTCTTGCACCGGGCCATCGGCCCCCGGCTCCAGTGCATCTTCGTGGACAACGGCGTGCTGCGGCAGAATGAGCGGGCGCAGGTGGAGGCGCTCTTCGTGGACCGCTTCCACGTGCCGCTGAAGACGGTGGATGCGCGCGAGCGCTTCCTGTCGAAGCTGGCCGGCGTCACGGATCCGGAGCAGAAGCGGAAGATCATCGGCCGGGAGTTCATCGCCGTGTTCGAGGAGGCCTCGCGCGACGTGCAGGACGCGGGCTTCCTGGCGCAGGGCACGCTGTACCCGGACGTCATCGAGTCCGTGTCCTGGAAGGGCCCCTCCGTCACCATCAAGAGCCACCACAACGTGGGCGGCCTGCCGGAGACGATGAAGCTCAAGCTGGTGGAGCCCCTGCGCGAGCTGTTCAAGGACGAGGTGCGCGCCCTGGGCCGCGAGTTGGGCCTGCCGGAGGAGATGGTCGGCCGTCAGCCGTTCCCGGGCCCGGGCCTGGCCATCCGCGTGCTGGGCGAGGTGAACGAGAAGCGCCTGGACCTGGTGCGCCGCGCGGACGCCATCGTGCAGGAGGAGATCCTCCAGGCCGGGCTGTACCGCGAGGTGTGGCAGGCGTTCGCGGTGCTGCTGCCGGTGCAGAGCGTGGGCGTGATGGGCGACGAGCGCACCTACGAGTCCACCTGTGTGCTGCGCGCCGTCACCAGCGTGGACGGCATGACGGCGGACTGGGCGCGGATCCCGTACCCCATCCTGGAGAAGATCTCCTCGCGCATCACCAACGAGGTGCGCGGCATCAACCGCGTCGTCTACGACATCTCCTCCAAGCCGCCCGCCACCATCGAGTGGGAGTGAGCTGAAGGCCGTGTGAAGCACGCGCGGCGACCCGGCGGACAGCGGGTCGCCGTTTCGCGTTTCGGCGCTACCCGATGGGGGCCAGGGCCTGACGGATGGCCGCTTCGACCGGTGACGTGTCGGCGGGACTCCGCGTCAGGCTGAGCGGCTCCCGGGGCAGCAATGGCGGCTGGGCCATGAAGCGCGGCCGGGTGCCGTGATGCGGTTGTGCTGAATGGACCAGGAAGGGGTGGCACAGGTAGACGGTGCCCGCCTCTCCTGTCGCCAGCGCCTGGGCCCGGTCATGGGACACCGCGAAGCCGTCCGCCGCGAGCGCCCTCAGCGTCTCGCCGGCCTCTCCGGCCGGGGCCAGCCTCCGGGCGATGTCGTGGTGCGAGCCCACCCGGATGCGTGTGGGGGCATCGTCCTCGCCGACATCCGAGAACAGGAACAGCATCAGCAGCGCCCGTCCCTTCGAGGTGACGTTGGTGCGCCACTCCAGGAAGTCCGGCTTCTCGTAATCAAAGCTCGCGTCGATGTGCCAGCCCGCGTCCCCGGGGTCCGCGGGCGATGGGAAGCGCACCGGGAACGTGCCCATGGCACCGCACGGTCGCCACCGGCCGGCGCCGACGAGCCGGTCGAACGCCGCGTGAAGGACGGGCGTGTTGGCGGCCTGGATGAAGGGCGGCTGCGAGTACATCCCCAGCCGGATGACCGGACGGGTCCAGGTCGAGGGCAGGGCAGGGTCACAGCCGGTGTCCCGCCAGAGGATGCCCCGCGCCTCGTCCGCGAGCTCACGGGGAAAGGCATGGTCGATCCTCACGAAGCCGTCCCGGATGAACTGTTCGACCCGCGCGTCGTCGAGCATGTGCGGCCCTCCTGTCCAAAAGAAAGAGGCTGCCCGGAGCGAACCGGGCAGCCTCTTTCTACGTCAAGCGACGGTGAAGTCTGACTACCCGGCCGGGTTGGCCTTCACGGGCGGGACCTTGGTGCTGCCCGGGCGCAGCTCTTCCAGGACGCGGTTGGCGCCGTAGATCTTCTGGAGCGCCTCGATGATGGCGTCCGAGTGGACGGCCACGGTGCGGTTCACCGACTCGTCGAAGCCGTACTCGCCACCCAGCGACTGGATGTTGCCGTCGAACACCAGGCCCACCACCTCGTGGTTCTGGTTGACGACGGGAGAGCCGGAGTTGCCACCGATGATGTCGTTGGTGGTGACGAAGTTCATCGGCGTGGAGGCGGTGACGACCTTCTCCGACTTCACCCACGACTTCGGCAGGGCGTAGGGGTCCTGGCCGGTGGCGTGCTCGAAGGTGCCGCCCATCTGGGTGAACGGCTCCACCTTCTCGCCGTTCTGCGTGTAGCCCTTCACCGAGCCGAAGGACACGCGCGGGGAGAACGTCGCGTCCGGGTACTGGCTGGTGCCGTAGATGTCGAACTTCGCCTTGGCGACCAGCTCGCTGTTCTTCTTGATGACGGACTCCACGTCCTCCTCGTACTTCTTGCGGATGGCGCGGGCGTCCGGATCCGCCAGCAGCGCCAGCTGGATCATCGGGTCCTTGGAGGCCTCCACGGCCTTCTTGCCACCGTCGAACAGCGCCTGACGCGCCTTCACGTCCGTCAGCTTGCTGCCCTTCACCACGCGGGTGGCGACCTGCTCCGGGGACTCCTTGCCCAGCACCTTCTTCACGAACGGGTGCTTGGCGCCCAGCTCCTCACGCAGCTTGGTGAGGCTGAACGTCAGGCGCGCGATCTCCAGCTCCGGGTAGATGGGCGCGGGGCTGAAGAGGTTCGCCTTGAGGGCGGGCTGGTTCGCGTCGTTGAACTCGCGCAGCCGCTGGCCGTTGTCCTTGGGCAGCTCCTCGCTGGCGCGCACCAGCGTCTTGGCGATGCTGAACAGGGAGGACGAGATGCCCTGGCCGTGCTCGATGTAGCTGAGGTCCTTGCGCAGGTTGCCCAGCTGCACCTCGGCCTTGGCGATCTCCTCCCAGGCGCCAGCGTACTTCTTCTTCAGCTCGGGGTTCGCGTCGACCTTCTTGCGCAGCTCCTGCTCCGCGGCGACCTTCGTCGCGAAGAACTTCTTGTCCAGCAGCGCCTCGTGGCGGCCCTTGGACGCCTTGAGCGCGTTCTCCACGCCGAAGAGCATGTTGCTGGAGATGCGCTTCTGCTCGGGGCCGCGCTTCTGGAACTCGGTGACCATGCCGCGCAGCTCGGACAGGTACATGAGCGACTTGGGCATGGACACGTCGCGGGTGTACTCCAGCTCCGCGATGGTCAGCGCGCGCGAGGTCTTGCCCGGGTTGCCGGCCACGAACGTCAGCTCGTTCTCCTTGGCGCCGCTCTTGGACCACTTGAAGTAGTCCGGCGTCTTCGCCGGCTGCTTGTCCTGGTAGACGCGCACGAACGTGACGTCCAGGTCGTAGCGGGGGAACTCGAAGTTGTCCGGGTCACCGCCGAAGAACGCGATGGCGTGCTCGGGGGCGAACACCAGGCGCACGTCCTGGAAACGGCGGTACTTGTAGAGGTTGTACTTGCCGCCCTGGTACAGCGTGACGACGTCACAGCGCACCTTGTCGTCGCCGGCGGAGCAGGCCTTCTCCACCTTGGCCATCTCCGACTTCAGCGTGTCCGAGTACTGCTTGCCCGTCAGCGACTGGGTCGCCTTGTTCAGCGTCTCCGTGACGTCGGTGATCTCAACGAGCTGGTTCACCTCCATCGCCGGGCACTGCTTCTCCTCGGTCTGCGACTTCGCGTAGAAGCCGTTGGCCAGGTAGTCCTGCTTCGCGGTGGACAGCTGCTCGATGCAGCCGCGCGCGCAGTGGTGGTTCGTCATCACCAGGCCGTCCGGCGACACGAAGCTCGCGGAGCAGCCACCGGCCAGACGCACCGCGCCCAGGCGAAGCTTCTCCAGCCACTGCTGGGACGGCTCGAAGCCGTACTTCTCCTTCACCTTGGCGTTGGGGAAGTTGTTGTACGTCCACATGCCTTCATCGGCGAGCGCCGGAGCGGCCCCCACGAGGGCGGCGATGACGACCAATCGCTTCATGAGTCGGGATCCTTTCGGGCCACTGGACGGGAGGGCCAGCAGCGGGGACGAGGGCGTTTGTGAGGGAAGGTCTGGCGACGGTCAAGCTGGGAAAACGCCCACGCATGACGCTCAACGCTCGAGCGCCTGAACGATTCCTGGGATGGCCTGCCGGGCATGCGGATTTCCCATCCGGCCCGTCGGAATTTCAGGTGGAGGAAAGAGATCGGTTCGCGCTGCGAATCCGACGCATCGCGTCCGATACGGGCGGGCAGGGTGGACCTAGACGGCCCGGGTGCGCACCCACGCGCCCGGCGTGGTGCCGGTGACGGCGCGGAAATCCGCGATGAGGTGGGCCTGGTCATAGTAGCCGACCCCGGTGGCGATGGCGCCCCAGTCCGGCCGGGCGCCCCGGGCGGTGGACGCCTGGAGGGCACGCTGGAAGCGCACCAGCCGGGCGAAGGCCTTCGGGCCCATGCCGAGCACGTCGTCGAAGGCACGGCGCAGGTTGCGCTCGCTCGCGCCCAGGGTGCGGGCCAGCTCCGACACCCGGGGGATTTCAACGGCTTCGGAGAGGAGCCGGATGCCGCGCCGCACGAGGTACGCGGCGGCGGGTTCGTACACGTCCTCGCGGTGGAGGCGGTCCACGAGGGCGGCCTCGAGCGTGCGCAGACGGGCCTGGGCCGTGGGGGCCTGCGCGAGCGAGGCCCGGAGCCGTTCGCCGTCGGACCGCCCCCAGAGCGTGTCGATGGACAGGGAGCGGTGGGCCAGCTCCGACATGGGCAGGCCGAAGAAGGGATAGGCGCCGCCGGGCTTGAACTGGAGGCCCAGCGTGTCGGGCGGCACCTCCGAGGCGGACTTGTGCTGCACGTGCTCCCGGGGGCCCAGGGCGTGCACGTCGCAGGTCCCGGACGTCACGCGGATCACCAGCTCCACGGTGCCGTCGGGCAGCCGGAGGTAGGCGTCCGTGGACGGGCCACGCCAGAGGACCCGAGCGCGCTGGATGAAGCGCGACAGGTCGCTTCGGAGCACCAGCGCGTTATCGGACGTCAAATCCGGGTCCATGGGGCCAGTCTGGGACGGCCGGGCCGGGGCTTCAACCCGGAGTGCCTGGAGGGGGCCCGCGGTGGCCGTTTCCTCCAATCGGGCGCGAGAGGCGGTCCGTAGGCTTCCGGGCATGCGAATCCACCATCTCAATTGCGGAACCCTGTGTCCCGCCAGCGCCCGGTTCGTCGTGGGCTCGGGCGGGCTGTTCGAGCGGGCACGGATGGTCTGCCATTGCCTGTTGATTGAATCGTCCCAGGGCCTGGTCCTGGTGGACACGGGCCTGGGGACCCGGGACCTGCAGGACGCGAAGGGGCGCCTGGGACAGCGGTTCCTGACCCGGAACGCGCCCCGGTTGGACCCGGCGGAGACGGCGCTGGCCCAGGTGGAGCGGCTGGGGTTCAAGCGCGAGGACGTGCGGCACATCGTGCCGACGCACCTGGACCTGGATCACGTCGGGGGGTTGGTGGACTTTCCGGAGGCCCAGGTCCACGTGTTCGGGGACGAGCACGCCGCCGCCATGGTGCCGCCGGGGCCCAAGGAGAAGTTCGGGTACAAGCCGGTCCAGTGGGCCCATGGGCCGAAGTGGAGCCGGTACGCGGTGGACGGCGAACGGTGGTTCGGGTTCGAGGCCGTGAGGGTGATTCCGGGCCTGGACGCGGAGGTCCTGCTGGTGCCGCTGGTGGGCCACACGGCGGGCCACTGCGGCGTCGCGGTGAAGGGTCCGGGAGGCTGGGTCCTGCACGCCGGGGACGCGTATTTCAACCACCGGGAGGTGGATCCGGTGGCGCCGCGGAGCCCGTGGGGGACGGCGCTGTTCCAGCGGCTGAAGTCCGTGGACAACGCCGCGCGGCTCGCGAACCAGGAGCGCCTGCGCGGGCTGGTGCGGACGCACGGGGCGGAGGTGACGGTGTTCTCGGCGCATTGCGCGGTGGAGTTCGACCGCCACGCGAAGGGCCCGGTGGCCTGAGAGCGGAAGCGAGAGGTCCGAAGACACCTCCTCGGTGCGGGGGCGACTCAGGAGCGCAGGCACGGGGACTACTCCTAGAGTCCTGCACTCCTCTCCTCGGTAGGGCCGTCCGTCCGCGTGGGCGCGGATCCGCGGAGGAAGAGGCCCTTCCAAGGCCCACGCTCCGGAGAAGCGCATGCGCAAAGAGAGTCGAAGCGGGCTGGCAGTGCTGGCCCTGGGCCTGGTGCTGGCGTTGGCCGGGTGTGGCGGCGCGCAAGGACAAGAGTCGCAGGAAGGCAGCACGCAAGCGATGGTGACGCTGTCGCAGGCGCTGAGTGCCAGCGATGTGGCCCGCGTGGAGCTCACCGTGAGCGGCGCGGGCATGACGACGCGAACGGACGCCCTGGTGAAGACGGGGGGCCAGTGGGGTGGGGTGCTGGGGCAACTCCCCGCGGGCACCGGGCGCACCTTCAGCGCGCAGGCCTTCGACGCCTCCAACACCGTGCGCTACGCGGGCCAGGTGACGCCCGTCACGATCCAGGCCGGGCAGACGGCGGCGGTGACGCTGCTCTTGCAGGAGGTGAATGCGCCTCCGCCCTTCGAGAATGCAGCGCCGCGCATCCTCTCGCTGGTGGCCAGCCCTGGCACCGTCGCCCCGGGCGGCCAGGTGGCCCTCCAGGCCACCGCGGATGACCCGAACGCAGGCGACACGCTGACGTACTCCTGGACGGCCAGCACGGGCAGCTTCAGCGCACCCTCCAGCCTCACCACCGCCTGGACGGCGCCGGCCTCCGCCGGACCCGTGGTGCTGACGCTCACGGTGACGGACTCCAAGGGCGCCAGCACCTCCCTCAGCGTCACGGTCACGGTGAGCACCGGCAACGGCAGCGCCGCCGTCAACGTCACCTTCAACACCTGGCCCCAGGTGATTGGCGTCACCGCGACGCCTTCCTCGGTGGCGGTCGGCCAGGCCACCGCGGTGACTGCTTCCGCGAACGACAACGATGGCGACGGCCTCGGCTCTCAGTGGACGACCTCATGCGCGGGCACGTGGACGAATGCCACCTCCGCCAGCGCCACCTTCACGCCCTCCACCCAGCCTTCGGGCGGCACCTGCGCCCTGACGGTGACGGTGCAGGACGGCCGCGGCGGCCAGGGGACGGGGACGCTCACCGTCCACGTGGGCCCGCCAACGACGGGGCGATTCTCGCCCGAGGTGGTGGAGACGTCCCAGTCGGCGGCCACGGTGCCGGCGGCCGGTGCCAGCGTCGTCTTCCGGGTGAAGGCGAAGGACGCCCAGGGCAGCGCGCTCTCCTTTACCTGGGCCACCAGCACCGGCACGCTGGGCACCGCCACCAGCGCAGCCACGACGAGCGAAGTCCTCTGGACGGCGCCTGCGTGCGTTCCGGCGGGAGCAACGCCCTCGGTGACGGCGAACGTCACCAACGCCCTCGGCCTCTCCGCCTCCTACGTCTTTTCCCTTCAGGCCGGGAGCGCGTGCGGCGCCCTCTCGCGCCAGCAGAAGCTGGCGGGCGGGTATTCCCATTCGCTCTCCTTGAAATCGGACGGCACCGTCTGGGCCTGGGGTTACAACAGCAACGGGGAGCTGGGCGACGGCACAACGACGAGCCGCTCCACGCCCGTGCAAGTACAGGGACTCGACGGAGTGGTCGCCGTCGCTACGGGTGACAACCACGCCGCAGCGGTGAAGTCGGACGGCACCCTCTGGGCCTGGGGCTACAACGGCTACGGCCAACTCGGTGACGGGACGACGACGAGACGTTCCACACCGGTGCAGGTGCCGGGCTTGACGGGCGTCGCGGCATTCGCCGCAGGCGGCCTCCACACCGTGGCGGTGAAGTCGGACGGCACCGTCTGGGCCTGGGGCTACAACGAATATGGCCAGGTGGGAAACGGGACGACGGCGAACCACCCCACGCCGGTACAGGTGCTGGGCCTCACCGGAATGCTCGCCGTCGCTGCGGGTGACGCCCACACCGTAGCGCTGAAGTCGGACGGCACCGTCTGGGCCTGGGGCTGGAACCGCGACGGCCAGCTGGGCGATGGGACGACGACGAGCCGCTCCACGCCGGTACAGGTACAGGGCCTCACCGGCGTGATTGCCCTCTCCGCTGGTCGCTACCACACCGTAGCGTTGAAGTCGGACGGTACCGTCTGGGCCTGGGGCCACAACGACTTCGGCCAGATGGGCGACGGGACGACGACGAGACGTTCCACGCCGGTGCAGGTGCAGGGCATTACCGGCGTGGTTGCCATCGCCGAAGCTTACTCCTTCAGCCTGGCGCTGAAGTCGGACGGCACCGTCTGGGCCTGGGGCGACAACGACGTCGGCCAGTTGGGCGACGGGACGACGACGAGCCGCTCCACACCGGTGCAAACGCAGAACCTCTCCGGGGTGGTCGCCCTGGCTGGCGGCGCAACCCACGGCCTGGCGCTGAAGTCAGACGGCACGGTCTGGGCCTGGGGGCACAACAGCTGGGGCCAGCTGGGCGACGGGACGACGGCGGGCCGCCTCTCACCCGTGCAGGTGTCGGGCCTGAGCCCCTGACGAGGCACTGGGCTCCCGCCTCTGGCGGGCGCCCAGCAGATATCGCAGACGTCCGCGGACGGGGCCCAGGGGCAGGTGAAGGGAAGGGAGGGCCTGGGCCGCCCCCGGGGCAGCAGGTGCTCTTCACCGGTTCGTGAAGAGCGCCGTGCTCGGCGCTACCGGGCCCAGCCCTCGCGCGTCAGCAGCTCCAGGACGCGGGTGCGGACCTCGTCGCGGATCTCCCTGACGCGCTCCAGGGGCTTGCCCTTGGGGTCCTCCAGCGGCCAGTCGCCACGCTTCAGCCCCGGCACAAAGGGGCACGCGTCCCCGCACCCCATGGTGATGAGCCACCGGGCGCCTTGCGCGAGTTCATCGGTGAGGAGCTGGGGCTGGGCGCTCGACAAGTCCACGCCGGCCTCCGCCATCACCGCCAGGACCTCGGGATGGACGCGCGTGCCCGGCTGAGTCCCCGCTGAGACGGCCCGTGCCTTGGAGGGCTCCACCAGGAGGTTGAAGAAGGCGGCCGCCATCTGCGAGCGGCCGGCGTTGTGGACGCAGGCGAAGATGACTGAATTCATCGTGGAGACTCCTCGAAGCGGCGGGGCAACACGGCTTCACGGGCTTCAGGGAAGAGGCGTCGTCGCAGCCACAGCGACAGGTAGACGAGGGCGATAAGGGCGGGCACCTCGATGAGCGGGCCCACCACGCCCGCCAGGGCCTCACCCGAGGACATGCCGAAGACGCCGACAGCGACGGCGATGGCCAGCTCGAAGTTGTTGCCGGCGGCCGTGAAGGACAGCGAGGCCGTCTCCTCGTAGCTGAAGCCCAGCTTGCGCGAGAGGAAGAAGGCGCTCGCGAACATGATGACGAAGTAGACGATGAGCGGCAGGGAGATGCGCACCACGTCCAGCGGGAGGCGCGTCAGCTTCTCCCCCTGCATCGCGAACATCAGCACGATTGTGTAGAGCAGACCGAGGAGCGCGGTGGGCCCGAGGCGCGGCAGGAAACGCTGCTCGTACCACGCGTCTCCCTTGAGCCGGGTGAGGACGATGCGCGTCAGCGCCCCAGCCACCAACGGCACGCCCAGGAAGATGAGCACGCTCTTGGCGATGCTCCACATGGAGACGTCGAACGCGGTGACATCCGCGCCGAGCCAGCTGGGGATGACGGTGAGGAAGAGCCAACCGAGCACCGAGTAGAAGAGAATCTGGAAGACGGAGTTGAGGGCCACCAGCACGGCGGCCACCTCGTTGCTTCCGCACGCGAGCATGTTCCAGATGAGGACCATGGCGATGCAGCGAGCCAGGCCGATGAGCACCAGGCCGTTGCGGTAGTGCGGCAGGTCCGGCAGGAAGAGCCACGCCAGCGCGAACATCAGCACCGGCCCCACGACCCAGTTGAGCACCAGGGACGTGGTGAAGAGCTTGCCGCGAGCGCGCAGGTGGCCCAGCTCGCCGTAGCGCACCTTCGCGAGCACCGGGTACATCATCCACAAGAGGCCGAGGGCGATGGGCAACGAGACGGTGTCCAGCTTCACCGTGTCCAGCCGCGCCCCCAGGTCCGGGAAGGCCCGACCCAGGCCGATGCCCAGGCCCATGGCGGCGAAGATCCACACCGGCAGGAACCGGTCGATGACGGAGAGCTTCTTGACGATGCTGTCAGAAGCAGCGGGGGAGGACATGGGAGAGGCCAGGGGCAAGGAAGAAGGAAGCGGCCTGCGCGGGCATTACTTGCAGGCGTCAGGGCCGCAGGACTTGAGGACGCGCGCCACCTCCCGCCGCAGGACGTCCCGCTTCGCGAACGCGTCCACGAGGGCGCGCACCTGGCTGCCGCACAGCTCGTCCAGCTGCGGGGCCAACCGGTAGTAGACCCAGCTGCCCTCGCGCCTGGCTTCGACAAGGCCCGCGGCCTTGAGGACGGAGAGGTGCCGGGAGGTGTTGGACTGCGGCAGGGAGAGGACGCTCTCCAGGTGGCAGACGCACAACTCCGAGTGCGAGAGGAGGGCGACGATGCGTAGACGCGTCTCGTCTCCCAGCGCTTTGAGGGCGCGACTCAGGGGGCGAACATCAAGTGGAGTGCTGGCTGGCATGACGACATGAGGATATGCGCATGTCCTGTTTCCATCAACCGAGTCCACCGCACCTGCACCTGCTGAGAACGTCATCGCCCTCGAATGCCGGGAGTGCGGCCAGCCTTTCGCCGTTCACCGGCGCTGCTTTCGAGGACAGGCCAGTTGACCGTTAACCGGACAATCCGCCCGCAGAAGTCTCGGAGAAGCGGCCCAGGGGCAGGAGGAGCAGTAGTGCAACTCCCCCCTTGGGTAGCCTTGGAGAGGCGGGGACGCGAGAGGTCCGAAGGCACTCCTCGGTGCGGGGGCGACTCAGGGGCGCGGGCACGGGAACTACTCCTAGAGTCCTGCGCCCCTCTCCACCGAAAAGCCATCCGTCCACGTGGGCGCGGATCCGCGGCGGGAGAGGGCTTTCAAGTCCCACGCTCCGGAGAAGCGCATGCGCAAAGAGAGTCGAAGCGGATTGGCAGTGCTGGCCCTGAGCCTGGTGCTGGCATTGGCTGGATGCGGTGGCGCGCAGCAGGAAGTGGCGGAGGGAAGCGCGCAGGCGGTGGTGACGATGCCGCAGGCGTTGAGCGCCAGCGATGTGGCCCGCGTGGAGCTCACCGTGAGCGGCGCGGACATGACGACGCGAACGGACGCCCTGGTGAAGACGGGGGGCCAGTGGGGTGGGG
>NZ_RAWD01000254.1:0-14564 GCF_003612065.1 Corallococcus sp. CA047B | reverse complement strand
AGATGTTTATAAGAGACAGGTGCGGGGTCCGCCAGGGAACCGAAGGCGATGGCCTGCGTGGGGCAGGTCTGCTGGCACGCCGTCTGGAGTTCCTTCTCCTGGATGAGGCGCTTCTCCACGCGGGCGTTGATGCGCACGCGCTCGATGCGCTGGACGCAGTACGTGCACTTCTCCATGACGCCGCGGTTGCGCACCGTGACGTCCGGGTTCATCAGCATCTTCTCGGTCGGCGTCTTGCCCTGCGTGTAGTGCAGGTAGTTGAAGCGGCGGACCTTGTAGGGGCAGTTGTTGGAGCAGTACCGCGTGCCGACGCAGCGGTTGTACACCATGTCGTTGAGGCCCTCGTCCGAGTGCACGGTGGCGTTCACCGGGCAGACGTACTCGCAGGGGGCCTTCTCGCAGTGCACGCACGCGACGGGCTGCATGACCATGGCGGGGTTGTTCTCGTCGCCCTCGAAGTAGCGGTCGATGCGCAGCCAGGCCATCTCACGGCCGCGGCTCACCTGCTCCTTGCCGACGACGGGGATGTTGTTCTCCGCCTGGCACGCCACGACGCACGCGTTGCAGCCCGTGCAGCGCGACAGGTCGATGGACATGCCCCACTTGTAGCCCTCGGCGGGCGTCTTGGCGTAGTCGAAGTCGGGCAGGTTGTTCTGCTTGCCCAGCTTGTGTTCGCCCTGAACGCGCTCCAGCACGTGCTCGGTGGCCGTCGACGGGTGCGCCAGCTCGCTGACGGACATGTCGAGCGCCAGCGGACGGCCCTCCATGCGCCAGTGGTACTGGGTGCGGGCGAAGGTGTGGCTGCCGCGGACCTTGGTGAGCTTCGCGCCGCCGTCGAACCAGGGGGCGTTCACGCTGCGCAGCAGGTTCGCGTTGAAGCCCACGTCCTTGGCCACCACCTCGTGCAGGCCGGTGCGGCCGTAGCCCAGGGCCACGGTGACGGTGTCGTCCGCGTTGCCGGGGAGGATGGTGACGGGGACCTGCAGCTTGCGGCCGCCGTACTCCAGCTCCGCCAGCTGGCCGCTCTCCAGGCCCAGCTTCTTGGCCGTGGCGGGGCTCAGGATGGCGGCGTTGTCCCAGACGATCTTCGTGATGGGGTCCGGCAGCTCCTGCAGCCACGCGTTGTTCGCGAAGCGGCCGTCGAGCAGCTTGTAGTCGGCGACGAAGTTGATCTCCAGGTCGCCGGAGGCCGGCGGCTGGTACGCGGACACCGTGGCGGCGGCGGCGCCCACGTCGGGCGAGGCCGTCACGGCGGTGGCGACGGTGCCGGGGATGACGCCTTCGGAGACCCAGGTCTCCCAGCGGGTCTCGAAGTCGGCGCGGCCGGCCTCGCCACCCTGTGCCGTCCAGTACTCACGCAGCAACTGGTAGGCGGGGCGGAAGGGCTGGTCGAGGAACAGCGCGTACAGCTCCGCTTCCGGAACGCCGTTGAAGAGCGGCTGGATGAGGGGCTGGGCGATGGACACCGTGCCGTCCACCGCGCGGCCGTCGCTCCAGGTCTCCAGCTGGTGCGCCAGGGGCACGAACCAGTCGGCGTGCTTGGAGGTCTCGTCCTCGTAGTGGCCCGCGTACAGGACCGACAGGGCCTTGCGGTTGGCGTTCTGCTTGGGGTCCAGCACCTCCGCCAGGCCCGCGTCCACCGGAAGGGCGTAGAGGGGGTTGGAGGCGGTGATGACCAGCGTGTCCACGCGGCCGGCCTTGATGTCCTCCACCAGGGCGCGGATTTCCGCGAGGCCGGAGGCCTCCGGCGCGGCGGCGGGGACGACCTTCACGGTCGCGCCCACGTTGCCGAGCGCGGCGTTGATGGCCTGGGCCAGCGCGTGCACGGCGGCGGGCTGACGCTCACCGGCGAGGACGACGCTGCGGCCGGCCTTGGACTTGAGGTCCTGGGCCACGGCCTGCACCCACGAGGCGACTTCCGGGCGCAGCGTTCCGCCCTTGGCGGAGGCGGCCAGGGAGCCAGCGGGGCCACCGACGGCCTGCGCCAGCGCGGCGGCGAGCCCGAAGATCTCCTGCGACTTCACGCGCAGGCGATGGTCGGCCATGCCGCCGGTGATCGACATGCGGTGTTCGGCCACGTAGAGGCGGTTGAGCTCGCCGTTCTTCGGGTCGCGGCGGTCGCCGAACTGGCGGGACATGCCCAGGTTCGCCGGGCGGCTCTCCAGGAAGTCCGCGTCCAGCGAGACGATGACGTCCGCGCGGGTCAGGTCGTAGACGGCCTGCACGGGCTGGCCGAACAGGGCGCGGTGCGCGGTGTCGGCGGCTTCATTGGAGATGGGCGCGAAGCTGTGGAACTTCGCGGACGGCAGCTTGCGCTGGATGCGCGCCTTCAGGTCCGCCAGCAGGGGCGAATTGAGGGGCTCCGTGAGGAAGCGCAGGCGGGCGCCACCGTCGCCGACGGCCTTGGTGCCCACGAGCGAGGAGATGTCCTCGGCGAGCACGCGCAGCGAGCGCGGGTTGTTGCCCTGGCGCAGCACGCGGGCGCGCTGCGGGTCATAGAGCGACAGCAGGAAGGCCTGCTCGAAGATGCCCGCGGCGCCCTGGTTGACGGGGTGCTGGGGGTTGCCCTCGACCTTCACGGGCCGGCCCTCGCGCGCGGTGATCAGCAGGCCGGAGGTGTGGCCGGCGAGCGTCATGCCGGAGGCGTAGTGGAGCGGGTTGCCCGGGGCGATCTCCGGCGGCGTCTTGGTGTACGGCACCATCCGCTCGTCCTGAGGGCGGGTGCTGCACGCGGTGGCGCCGGCCAGGGCGAGCGACGCGCCGAGGATCTGCATGAACTCGCGGCGGGCGAAGCCGGTGGGGGGCAGGTCCGCGCCGACGGGGAACTCCGGGCGGGTCTCCTCCAGGAACTCCGGCGTGGCGAGCTTCTCCTCCAGGCCGAGCCAGTACGTCTTGCCGTACGCTCCTTCCGCCGGGGTGGAGCGGGTGGACGCGTGCTCCAGGGCGACGGCCACGACATCGTCGTGGTCGTGCGCGTGGGGCTTGGCCTCGTTGGTCCCCGAGACGACCGGGAGCGCGAACGACGAGGGGAGGTCCTGCGCGGGCGCGCTGTCAGGCTTGGTGTTCATCGGTGGCATGTGGAGCAGCTCGTGCGCGAGTGAACGTCGTATTCTTGGTAGAGCTTGTCGGCGAGCGCCGCGGCCTCGGCCTTATCCGTCGGAGGAGCCCAGGTCATGCTGGTGATGAACTCCGCAGGGCGGAGGTTGGGCTTCGGGTCGCGGTGGCAGTCCAGGCACCAGCTCATGGTGAGCGGCGCGGCCTGCTCGATGGCGCCCATCTGATCCACGCGGCCGTGGCACGTGGCGCAGCCGACGCCCTTGCCCACGTGGATGGAGTGGTTGAAGTAGACGTAGTCCGGCAGGTTGTGGACGCGGACCCACGGGATGGGCTGGTCGGCGAAGAACGCCTTGCGGACCTCGGTGAGGTACGGGCTCTTGTTCCAGACCTGGGCGTGGCAGGACATGCACACCGTGGTGGAAGGGATGCCCGCCGAAGGAGCCTTCTCTACCGTCCAGTGACAGTAGCGACAGTCGATCTGTTCGTCGCCGGCGTGGTGCCGGTGGTCGAACTCGATGGGCTGTTCCACCGGGTGCGCCTGATTGGTGACGTGCGGCGAGCGCACATAGGCCAGCAGGCCGCCGATGGCGATGGCGGGCACGGCGAGGAGCATCGCGGCCGACAGGCGCGACACCGTATTCGTCCAGCGTGGGAAGAGAGGGCCGCTCATACCAGGACCAGGGGCAAGGGGACTGAAGGCGACATGAAAGCAGGGGTGGACGCGTCACTGCCGTCCGGCGCGGAAGTCGAGGGTGCCATCCCGGCCCCGGTGGACCGGGCGGGCGGTGGCTCCTGGCGCTCAGACGGCAAGGCAGTCACGTCCAACGAACCTCTAGGATGGTGCCGTGGGCGCGGGTCCCTCATGCATTTCCCGACCCAATGCGGCGCGGGACCATCATTCATCGACACGGCAGTGTCAACCATTCTGTGGGGAGTGGGAATACGGAGCGCATAGCACTTCCACGCGAGGTTGCGACAAGTTGCCGCGCGCGGTTGATGAATCCCGCTTCTGGCGATCGGAAGGGGCATTGCGCGTCACGCGGCCACGCCGGGGATCAATCCCTCTCAGGGTGCGCGCGATACAGGGTGCGACGGCTCACGCTCCACCGGTCGCGGGCTGAAGCGGGGCTACTCGGAGTCCGGGTCGGCGGGGGGCCGCCAGCGCTCGCGGCGTTTCTGGAGCAGCCGGTCCACCAGATCGCGGGCGCGGGCATCGCGGTGGAAGTTCGCGTCGTGGCGGCTGCCCTTGCCCTGGTTGCAGCGGGCGCAGGCCAGGGCCAGGTTCTCCAACGCGTCCGTGCCGCCCGCGGTCCGGGGGATGATGTGCTCGATGGTGGCGCGGCTGATCGGCTCGCCATCCAGGCCGACGGTGAGGTGGGCATTGCAGTGCAGGCACTTGCCCATCCAGACCTCGGCGCCCCGGTGGGGCACGCGCTCGAAGGTGGCGTCGGTGGCGATGATGCCCAGGACGCGGCGCCGCTTGGCGTGGCTCATGGCGGGACTAGACCTCCACCACGGCGGTGCCCGCGACGGCGAAGACCCGGTCGTTCCGGCCGCGCCGCACGTTGAGCCCACCCGTGAAGGCACTGAACGCGGGCAGGACGCCCACCCCGGGACGCAGGTGGAAGCAGGGCAGACGCAGCCGGTCGCCTCCTCCACCCAACCTCACCATCGGATGAAGGTGACCTGCCCACACGAAGCGCCCGTCCGCGGGTTCGGGGTGGTGGGCGAAGCGGAAGGGACCTTCGTCCAGGGCGTCCTCGCGGTCCTCCATGTGCCAGGTGGGGGGCAGGGTGCGGACGTGGCGGTCGTGATTGCCCCGGATGAGGACCACGTGCAGGTGGGGGTGGGCCTCGCGCCAGGCGGTGACGCGGCGGATGACGTCCTCCGTGAGGCCCTGGCGTGAGTGCACCAGGTCCCCGACGAGCAGCAGGCGGCGGGCCCGGGTGGTGGTGAGCGCGGAGGACAAGCGCGCGAGGTCATCGTCCAGGACGCCCAGGGGGAGGGGGATGCCGTGCTGCTGGAACGACTCCGTCTTGCCCCAGTGCAGGTCGGCCACCGCGAGCACTCCGGCGTCGGGCCAGTGCAGGGCCCGCTCCGGGAGCAGCTCCACGTCCGCGTCACCTACGCGGGTCTGGCATCGGCCTGGGACCATCGCTCCTTGAGGCGCTCCACCCGCTCCAGCAGGGTCTCATTGGACACGCTGGCGCTGATGCGCTCGATGACCAGCGGGAAGGCCAGCGGCGAGGGCCGGTGGACGGGGACGCATTCGACGGGGTGGGCTTCCAGGCGCTCCAGGGTGCGCGCGAGCCGGCCCTGTTCGAACTGCTGCTCCAGTACTTCGCGGCGCGCCTGACGCAGGAGCAGGTTGTCCGGGTCGTACTTCACGAAGACGTCATAGAGGAGCGCGGCGCTGGCCTGGACCTGTCGCGTGGACTTGCGCGCACCGGGCAGCCCCGGCATCACCAGTCCGGCCACGCGGGCGATGTCGCGGAACTGGCGCCGTGCGAGCTCGCTCAGGTTCACGCTCTCCAGGATGTCGTCCACCAGCCGCTCGCGGGTGAAGAGGGCGGGGCGCAGCGCTTCATCGAAGGGGAAGGGCGTGGGCGTGAGCAGCTCCATCCCGTAGTCGTTCACCGACAGGCTGAAGGTCGCCTTCTGGAGTCGCGTGAGCCGCAGGGCGAGCAGCGCCGCGAGGCCCTCGTGCACCAGCCGTCCCTCGAAGGGATAGAGGAACAGGTGGTAGCCGTCGCGCGTGTGGCAGGTCTCCGCCAGACAGCCTCCGTCGCCGGGGATGCGCGACAGGCGGGCCTGTGCGTCGAGGATGGGCCAGGCGGCGGCGATTTCGTCCCGCGTGACGTCGCCCTGTCGCGCGGCCTCCAGCGTGCGGCGCATCGCGGACGCGAGCGACGTGGAGAGGGGCAGGCGGCTGCCTCCCCAGCGCGGCGTCTGGGTGGCCTTGGCCTTCGCCGGCTTCACGTACGCGGTCATGTCCTTGAAGCGGCTGAACTCCAGGCGACGGCCCGCGAAGAGGAACGTGTCCCCGGGCTTCAGGCGGCTGACGTAGGACTCCTCCACCGTGCCCAGCTTGCCCCCGCTCCAGTAACGCAGTTGCACGGAGGCATCCGAGCTGATGGTGCCGATGTTGAGCCGGTGCAGCCGGGCAAGGCGCACGTCGGGGACCCGGAAGCGGCCTTCAACCTCCACCACGCGGCGGAACTCCGGGTAGGCGCGCAGGGTAGGCCCCCCCTCCCGCACCAGGGCCAGCGTCCACTCGAACTCCTCGTCGGTGAGGGACGCGTAGCTCGTGGCGGTGCGGACTTCGTCCCTCAGGGCCTCGCGGGTGAAGCCTCCTCCCAGGGCGCAGGTGACCAGGTGCTGCGCGAGCACATCCAGCGGCTTGGACAGCGGCGTGCGGGGTTCCACTTCGCGGCGCGCGATGGCGTCCCTGGCGGCGGCCATCTCCACCAGCTCCAGTGCATGTGTTGGCACGAAGAGGATGCGACAGGTGGCGCCGGGACGGTGCGCGCTGCGGCCCGCTCGCTGGAGGGTGCGGCCGATGCCCTTGGGACTTCCTATCTGGATGACCCGCTCCACCGGACCGAAGTCCACGCCCAGGTCCAGCGAGGACGTGCACACGACGAGGCGCAGGCTCCCGTCCTTGAGACCGCCTTCCACCCGCTCGCGCTCATCGCGGTCGATGGATCCGTGGTGCAGCGCGAGGAGGTGCTCCCATTCAGGGCGCAGGTAGCGCAGGCCTTCGTACCAGCGCTCCGCCTGCGAGCGCGTATTGGTGAAGAGCAGCGTGGACTGCGTGGGGTCCAACCCGTCCGCCACGCGCGGGAGCATGGTGAAGCCCAGGTGTCCCGCCCACGGGAAGGTGTCCACCTTCTCCGGCAGCAGGGTCTCCACGTCCACCGGGCGCTGGAGCTCCGCGCTCACCAGGGTGGGCTTGCGCTCCATGCCCACGACGGCGCGCGCGGCTTCGTCCAGGTTGGCGAGCGTGGCGGACAGCGCCCAGATGCGCACGCCCGGGGCGAAGTGGCGCAGGCGGGCCAGGGCCAATTCCACCTGCGTGCCCCGCTTGGAGGCGAGCAGTTCGTGCCACTCGTCCACGATGATGGCGCGCAGCGAAGCGAAGTTCTCCGCCGCCTGCTCCTGGGCGATGAGCAGCGACAGCGACTCCGGCGTGGTGATGAGCACCTGCGGCAGCCGCTCACGCTGACGCTGCTTCACGGACGAGGACGTGTCGCCCGTGCGGCTCTCCACATCCAGGTCCGCGTCCAACGCCATCAGCGGTTCGCGCAGGGCCTGCTCGATGTCGCGCGACACCGCTCGCAGCGGCGTGAGGTAGAGGATCTGCAACCCCTTCTGGTCGCGCGCCGCCACGTCCGCCAGCGGGGCCAGATAGGCCGCGTACGTCTTGCCCGCTCCGGTGGGCACGTGGATGAGGCCGCTGTCTCCTCGCGTGTACGCGGCCCAGGCTTCTTCCTGGAAGGCGTAGGGGGTCCAGCCCTTCGCCGCGAACCAGTGTCGCAGTTGTTCCATGGGCGGACCCTGGAACGGCGAGGGAGCTCGGGGCGCGGGGCGCTTCTTCGCCCGGCTCTTCGGTGGTTCGGTCTGCTTCTCCGGCGCGAGCTTGCCTCGCATGCGGTTGCGACGGGGCCTGCTAGTGGGCGGCATGGAGCAGCCCCTTCAACGCGTCGAGCGTGTCCGCGTCCCGGGCCGTCTTGTCCGCACGCCAGCGCGCGATGCGTGGAAAGCGCAGGGCGACGCCTGACTTGTGCCTGGGGGAGGGCGCGATGGCTTCGAAGTGCAGCTCGAACACCTGCTCTGGATCCACCGAGCGCACCGGGCCGAACTTCTCCCGCGTGTGGGCGCGGATCCACCGATCCAACCGGCCAATCTCCTCGTCCGTGAGCCCCGAGTACGCCTTCGTCACCGGCAGCAGGTCCTCGCCGTTCCACACCGCGAAGGTGTAGTCCGTGTACAGCGACGAGCGCCGGCCGTGCCCCGGATGCGCGTAGAGCAACACCGCGTCCACCGTGTACGGATCGATCTTCCACTTCCACCAGTCGCCGCGCTTGCGCCCCGTCTGGTACGCCGAATCAAGGCGTTTGATCATCAGCCCCTCCACGTTGCGCGAGCGGGACTCCTTGCGCAGCTCCGCCAGGGCCTCCCATGAAGGCGCCGTCACGGACGGGGAGGTGGGGAAGCGGGGATGGTTCTTGAGCAGGGCCTCCAGCCTCGCGCGGCGCTCGCGCAGGGGCAGGCCGCGCACGTCCTTCCCGTCCTGCTCCAGCAGGTCGTAGACGACGAACGCGGCGGGGGCCTCCGCCAGCACCTTGGGCGTGAGCTTCTGTCTCCCGATGCGGCGCTGGAGCCGCGCGAAGGGCAGGGGGACACCGTCCTCGTAGGCCATCACCTCGCCGTCGAGCACCGTGCCTTCGGGCAGGGCGCGGGCGGCTTCGGTGATTTCGGGGAAGCGCTCGGTGAGGAGCTCCTCGCCGCGACTCCAAAGGAACACCTCGCCCTGGCGCCGGATGAGCTGGCCCCGGATGCCGTCCCACTTCCATTCGACGAGCCAGTCACCCAATTCGCCCAGCGACTCCGCCGGCTGCTCCAGGGGCGAGGCGAGGTAGTACGGATACGGGCGCGACACGTGTCCGTCCGTGATGTCCGGGGCCACGAGCTGCGCGAAGAACTCCGGCGTGGGCTTCCATGTGCCCATCAGCCGGTGCGCCACGCTGGGCGCGGGCAGACCCGTCACCTGCGCGATGGCGCGCACCACCAGCGTGTTGGACACGCCCACGCGCAGCTCTCCGGTGAGCATCTTGTTGAGGAGGAACAGCTCGCGGCGGGGCATGGACTTCCACCACCCCACCACGCGCTCGCGCTGCTCCGGTGCCTCCAGCCCGCGCAGGGGCAACAGGCGCTCCTCCAACCACCGGGAGAGGGGAAGCTCCTCGGCGTGCTCGGGCGGAAGGTTCGCTCCGTCGAGCAGCAGCGCGATGACCTCCGCGAGGTCTCCCACCGACGCGTAGACCTCGTCGAAGAGCCAGTCGGAGATGCCGGTCAGCTCCTGCGTCCAGCCCACCAGCAGCTTCGACGTGAGCAGGCGCTTGAGCTTCTGTCCCGTGAGGAAGAACAGGCCCCAGGCCGCGTCCTCGGGCGGCGTTTCACGGAAGTAGCGCGCCATCGCGTCCACCTTGGCGTTGGTGGACGTCGTCTGGTCGAGCGTGTCGTAGAGGTCCGCCAGTCGGCGCACGCGTCAGTCCTCCGCTTCGCCCTCGAAGGGCGTGGCGAGCGGCGAGGCATCCACACCGCGCTCGCGCAGGTAGTGCGACAGGGAATCCGTCTGGCCGTGGGTGACGAGCACCTTCTCCGCCTGCGTGTCCGCCACCGTGCGCAGCAGGTCCGGCCAGTCCGCGTGATCCGACAGCACGAAGCCCCGGTCGAAGCCTCGCCGCCGCCGGTTGCCTCGCACGCGCATCCACCCGGATGCGAACGCGGTCTCTGCTTCACCGAAGCGGCGCATCCACGTGGAGCCGCCCGCGCTCGGAGGCGCCAGCACCAGTGCCCCCGCGAACGACGTGCCCTTCTCCGTCTCCGACACCAGCTGCGTGGGCAGCATCTTCACGCCCGCTTCCCGGTACGCGGTGACGAGCCCGTTGACCGCGCCGTGCACGTAGGCCGGCCGGTCGGTCAGCTTCCCCAGCTCCGCCAGCAGCCGCTGTGCCTTGCCCAGCGCGTAGCAGAAGAGCACCGCCGAACGCCCCACCTCACGGTTCGCGTCCCACCAGCGCAGGATGTCCTGGGCCACGAGGCGCGGATCATCCCAGCGGTAGATGGGCAGGCCGAACGTCGCCTCGGTGATGAACGTGTGGCAGCGCACCACCTCGAACGGCGCGCACGTCGGGTCGGGCGTGCGCTTGTAGTCGCCGGACACAACCCACACCTCGCCCTGGTGCTCGATGCGGATCTGCGCGCTGCCCAGCACGTGGCCCGCGGGATGGAAGCTCACGGTGGTGTCGCCCACGGTCAGCTTCTCGCCGTACTCCAGCGTGTCGATGACCGAGTCCGCGCCCAGCCGCCGCTGCAACAGACCCAGTCCCGCGCGTGCGCCCAGGTAACGCTGGCTGCCGCTTCGGGCGTGGTCGCCGTGCGCGTGCGTGACGAGCGCCCGTTCCACCGGACGCCAGGGGTCGATGTAGAAGTTCCCCGCCCGGCAATACAGGCCCTGGGGCGTCACGGCGACGAGCGGCGGTCGGTCCTGGAAGGAAGCGGAGCCCACGGTCCTCTAGAGGTAACGAGGCCTTGGAGCAGGGGCCACCCACGGCGGTGGTTGGATTTTCGCTCCGCTGACAAGGGGGCAGGCGTGCGACCGGGCCCCAGTTGCGGCCCAAAGGACGAAGGCAGCGACCGGAGGGCCCCTTGGATGGTGGGCGGGGACAGGGGATAAACCCAGAGCCCCTCTTCCCGACGGACCCTTCCCCGATGACGCCCGCGCTCCTGCTGTCCCTGCTCCTGGCCCAGAACGAACCGTCGCCCCTCGAGTACAGCGTGTCGAAGGAGACCGGGGCGTCGCTGGTGATGGAGGACTTCGAGTTCACCGCGTTCGAGAAGGGTCAGAACCTCTACCTGGGCGTGGACGAGGCGAACCTGCGCGCGAGCGCGGCGGCGGATGGGGCCGTGCTCCAGACCCTGATGCTGGGCACGCCCGTGCGCGTGGTGGCGGTGGGTGCGCGCGCGAAGGTCGGTGAGTACGTCAACACCTGGTACCAGGTGGCGGTGGTGGACGCGAAGGCGCCGAAGGGCGTGGCCCCTGTCACGGGCTGGGTGTTCGGCAACACGCTCACCCCGTTCCGCTTGGAGGCGGACCTGGACGGCGATGGCGAACTGGAAGTGGCCACGCTGGTGATGAGCAACGAGTTCAAGGCCCGCGTGCGCGTGCTGGAGCCGGGCGTGAAGCCGCCGCGCCGGGTGAGCAGCGTGGACGTGCCCGTGGCGTCCACCTCGTACGGCATGGGGCAGGGTGGCCCGGCGACGATGACGTTGGTTCCCGCGAAGAAGGCGGGGATGGCGCTGCTGGTGGTGGACTCCCGGCCGGAGCGCTGCGGCGACCTCGTCACCTCGTATGTGAGCTACTCGGGGGCGGACGGGAAGAAGGGCGTGCTGGGAAAGGCGAAGCTCGCGCTGGAGCTGGGCGGGCTGATGGATCCGCCGAGCGAGAGCCTCTTCAAGGTCACCTTCCAGCCGGCCGCGAAGCGCCTCCAGGTCGCTCGGACGACCGTCGAGGACGAGGATGAAGAAGGCAACCCGCGGAAGATCACGGAGCGCACGTTGTATCAGTGGCAGGACGGCATGTTCGCGGAGGTGAAGAAGCCCACCTCCACGGGGGCCGTGTCGGATGTGAAGCCGTAGGTGCAGGGCCCGGAAGGCCGGGCACCCGGGCGCCCCTCCGGGTGATGGATGAGGGGCCAGGGCAATCGACCATGGATGCGCAGGAGCGGAAGGCAGCCTACCGGCAGCGCGCGGAAGCAGGTCAGGCGGTGCCGGTGTCGGTGGAGCTGCCGGCGGATCTGGACACGCCGCTGTCGGCATACCTGAAGCTGGGCGGTGGAGGCCGCGGCTTCATCCTCGAGTCGTGCTACGGCGGCGAGCGCTTCGGGCGCTACAGCCACGTGGGCGCGAATCCGGCCGGCCGCGTGCGGCTGGATGGCGACGGGCTCACCTTGTGGCGTGGCTCGCACGAGGAGCGTCGCGAGGGCCGCCCCCTGGATGTCCTGCGCACCCTGTGGCGCGAATTGTCCGTGACCGCGCTGCCGGGCGAGGCGCCCTTCCTGGGCGGACTCGTGGGCTACCTGGGCTACAACGCCACCTCGTGGTTCGAGCCGCGCGTGCCGGACCGGCATCCGCGCGACACCGGCTTCCCGGACTCGGAATGGCTGGTGGCGGAGGACTTCGTCACCCACGACACGCGCACCCAGACGCTCAAGGCCATCGCCATCGCCCGGCCTGCGCTGCACGGCAGCGTCGCGGCGGCGCTGAAGGACGCGGAAGCGCGCGCCGAGGCCATGGCGGAGAAGCTGCGCCGTCCGCTGCCCCCGGAGGCCTACGCGGCGGCGCCCGTGCAGAAGAATGCTCCGGCCCCCGTGGCCTGCTGGGACCGCGAGGGCTACGCCGCCGCGGTGGACAAGGTGAAGGAGTACGTCCGCGCGGGTGACTGCTTCCAGGCGGTGCTCGCCCGGCGCTTCGAGGCGAAGGGCGCCATTCCCCCGCTGTCGCTCTACCGGGCGCTGCGGCGGGTGAACCCGTCGCCGTACCTGTTCATGGTGGACCTGGGCGAGGCGCGCGCGCTGGTGGGCGCTTCGCCGGAGCTGCTGGTGCAGGTGCGCGACGGCGACGTGGTGGTGCGGCCCATCGCGGGCACTCGGCGCCGGGGCGGTTCCGAGGCCGAGGACGTGGCGCTGGAGAAGGAGCTGCTCGCGGACGAGAAGGAGCGCGCCGAGCACATCATGCTGGTGGACCTGGGCCGCAACGACGTGGGCCGGGTGGCCGCTCCGGGCACCGTGCGCATCGAGGACATGATGGTCATCGAGCGCTACAGCCACGTGATGCACATCGTGTCCCAGGTGCGCGGCAAGCTGGACACCACGCGCTTCGACGCGCTGGACGCCCTGGCGAGCACCTTCCCCGCGGGCACCGTGTCGGGGGCTCCGAAGATCCGCGCCATGCAGATCATCGACGAGCTGGAGCCCATGCGGCGCGGGCCCTATGCCGGCGCGGTGGGCTACCTGTCCTTCTGCGGCACGCTGGACGTCGCCATCGCGCTGCGCACCTTCTTCGTGGATGGCGACCGCACGATGTGGACCGCCGGCGCGGGACTGGTGGCGGATTCGGATCCGATGAAGGAAGCGGATGAAACCGAAGCGAAGGCGGGCGCCATGGCCGCCGCGCTGCGCCTGGCGCGCGAAGGAGGTGGGCGATGATCCTCGTCATCGACAACTATGACTCGTTCACCTTCAACCTCGTGCAGCTGCTCTACACGCTGGGGGCGGAGGTGAAGGTCGTGCGCAACGACGCGCTGGACGCCGCGGGCGTCGCCGCTTCGGGCGCGTCCCACCTGGTGGTGTCCCCGGGACCGTGCACGCCGCACGAGGCCGGGGTGAGCGTGGCGGCCATCTCCCAGTCGCGCGTGCCGGTGCTGGGCGTGTGCCTGGGACACCAGTCCATTGGTGCCGCGTTCGGAGGCGACGTGGTGCGCGCGCCGGAGCCCGTGCACGGCAAGGCGGCGCACATCCGGCACGGCGGCACTGGCGTGTTCACCGGCTTGAGCCAGGGGTTCCAGGCGGCGCGCTACCACTCGCTGGTGGTGAAGGCGGAGTCGCTGCCCCAGGAGCTGGAGGCCACGGCGTGGAGCCAGGATGGACTGGTGATGGCGCTCCGACACCGGACGCGGCCGGTGGTGGGCTTCCAGTTCCATCCGGAGAGCGTGCTGACGCCGGAAGGCCCGGCGTTGGTGCGCAACTTCCTGGAGGGGCGGCTGTAGCGCTCAGCCCTTCAGGTGGGCGGTGTTGTTCCAGCCCGCGAGCACGGGCTGGACGCCATCCGGCTCCGAACCCAGGACGCTGATGGCCGCGGTGCCCAACTGGAACAGCCTGCCTCCTTCCGGGGGCAGGCCCAGCCAGCGCGCGGCGAGGATGCGCAGCATGTGCCCGTGGGAGAAGAGGAGCACGTCATCCTGGAGGGCGCGGGCTTCCGCGATGATGCGATCCGCGCGGGCGCCCACCTGCTCCAACGTCTCTCCCTTGGGGACGCCGTCCTGCCACAGGGTCCAGTCCGGGCGCGTGCCGCGGATGTCCGCGCCGGTGCGGCCCTCGTAGTCCCCGTAGTCGAACTCCATCAGGTCGTCGCGCTTCTTCGCCGCGTCGCCGTAGCCGGCGATCACGCAGGTCTCCAGCGCGCGCGTCAGGGGGCTGGTCCACACGGCGGCGAAGCTCCAGGCGCTCAGCGGGGCGCGGAGCTTCTCCGCCATGGCCCGGCCCTCTTCGAGGAGCGGCAGGTCGGTGCGGCCGGTGTGCTGGCTGGTGCGGCTCCACTCCGTCTCACCGTGACGGACGAGGACCACCTGGGGCGCGCGAGTCTTCATGGCGCAAATCTGTGTCAGCCGGAGGCCGGATGGGTGGGAAAAAGGCCGGGGCTACTTCTTCCGTGTCCGCCACTCCTCACGGCTCTGGCCCCAGATCTCCGAGGGGTCCTTCTCATAGGGGGGAGGCAGGTGGTCCATGCGCAGGAAGCGGGAGCCCAGGCGCTGGGCGACCTGCTTCGACGGCGTGTTCTCCGGGGCGATGGAGTGGATGACCTCCGTCCAGCCCAGGTTCTCGAAGGCCCAGTCGATGGTGGCGGCGGAGCTCTCCGAGGCGTAGCCCTTGCCCCAGTGTTCGCGCAGCAGGCCCCAGCCGACCTCGGTGCCCGGCCAGCCGTCCGGCATCCAGGGCCCGACC
>NZ_RAWD01000253.1:0-14659 GCF_003612065.1 Corallococcus sp. CA047B | reverse complement strand
AGCCCAACCTGAAGGACTGGAAGTCCCTGGCGAAGCCCGCCAGCTACCCCGCGAAGGAGGAGTCGTGAGTTGCATCGAAGGAAGGAAACCGTGCCGCGCCCGGGGTTGTGACAGGGAGGCGCGTACCCGGGGACTGTGCGTGGCCCACGAGCAGCGCGAGCGCCGGGGGGCGTCGTTGGACACCCCCATCCGGCAGTTGGTGCGGAGGCAGAAGGTGCACACCACCCAGAAAGCGGCGTCGCCAAAGGACGCCTGCCGTCTGGCTGGCTGTGGGCGGCCGGTCCGGAGGATGGGGCTCTGCAATGCCCACTACGAGCGGCAGAAAAAAGACCCTGGAAACTGGAGCGGGCCCGTCCGCGAGTACAGCGTCAACGTCTACGTCGGCGACTTCACGGCGCCGAGGGAGCACGCCGAGGCCGTCGTGGCCGAAGCCAAGCTCCGCGGCGTCAGCCGGAGCTTCGTCCTGCGCGAGGTGCTGGCCCTGTGGGTGGAATCGCAGAAGGCGCCCGCGAAGCTGCCCCGGTACGCCCGGGAGGGTGGCGGCGCCGACGAGCTCGGGCCGGAGGAGCCTACCTTTGGCATGACGCCCGCCCAGGCCGACGCCCGGAAGGACGCCATCATCCTCCGCGAGTACCAGGACGGCGTGTCCCTCGCAGCCCTGGCGGAGCGCTTTGGGGACCGCGTCTACGCCGTCACCCGCGACGTCCGCCAACCCCAGACGGGCGCGGACCGCCTGCCCTTCGGAGCGCCCGCGCCATGACATGTCCCAGGCCCAACCACCCTCTCACCGCTGAGCAGCGCGCGCTCTGCGCGAAGTGGCTGCCCCTCGCGGTGAAGCTGACGCTCCAGTCCCTGAATCACCGAGGGTTTGCGCACCATGAGGACGAGGCGGAAGGACTCGCCGGCATCGCCATCGTGAAGGCCGCCCGCGTTTGGGAGCCCACCCGGGGCCGCTTCCCGTGGTGCCTTCGCCTCTGGGTGCGCCAGGAGGTGCGCATCTTCGCCTGTCATGGGGCCCAGACGGTTCACCGCTCGCAGCGAGCGCACGGCGTCGGTGCCTACGGCGTGGTGAGCCTGGACGCGAAGCTGCTGCCGGACGAGAGCGACAGCAGCGCCTTCCTCGATTTCCTCGAAGCCCCCCGCGTCGACGTTGCCGAGGCCCTCGACGCCGGCAGGCTCATGGTCCGCGCCAAGTCGGAGGTGGCCCGCCGCCTCGCCGGGTGGAAGCCCACCGCAGCGAAGCGCCGTGTGGCGAAGGAGTCCGTCGGACTCTGGGTGGCGCGCACGCTGGAGGGTGCCACGCTGGAGTCGCTGGCGGGCCCTCTGGGCATCTCCCGCCAGGCGGTGGACCAGCGCGTCGCTCGCGTCCAGGTCGTCTTCGAGCGCTGGGCAGCGGAAGTCCGCGGCGAGGTGCGCCCATGACCTGCCCTGGACCGAGCATCACCTGCATCGTTGAAGACTGCCAGGACCCGGCCCGGCGCTCCGGCCTCTGCTGGGGGCACCTGCGGCAGCGGCAACGGAAGGCCGTCGTGGGGGAGAAGCGGGCATGGGGCCAGGGCCCGAAGCGGGTGCTGATGGAGGCCATCTTCGACCTCGTGGAGGTGGACGCCAGCGACAAGGTGGTGTGGGAGCGAGCGTGGCTGCGTGTCCGCGTCGCTGCCCGTCGGTACGTCTTCGCCGACAAGCCCACGGACCCGCGGCGTAGAGGGAAGCGGTGAAGGAAAGACGGCAAGCGTACGAAGTCCACACACGGCCTCAACCTGTGGGCGGTTGAAACTCACAGGGCAGGGGCAAGGTGTCGGATTCACCCAGGAAGCACCGCGCCACAGGAAGGAAGCCACCCGGCGGAGCCCGCCCGGGTGCCGGCCGTCCGAAGGGCACTCGCAACGCGCTCCCCTACGGCGCCGTCCAGGCCGTCGAGGCGGTGAGCCTGCGTGTGCCCGCCAGCGCGGAGCCGGCCGCCAAGGCGCTCGCGGACAGGGCCTTTCAGCGCGTGGTGGACGTGCTGGAGGAGCGCGTGGGCTTCCAGCAGGCCGGACACGTCCTGAAGGCGGCCACCATCATCCGCGAAGAGGTGTGCGGCCCGCTGGCGCAGAAGCTGGAACACAGTGGCCCGGACGGGCAGGCGCTGAGCATCACCATCGACCTGGGGGCCGGGAAGTGATGCGCTACTACCTCGACACGGAATTCAACGGATTCGGCGGCGAGTTGATGTCGCTGGCGCTCGTGCCGGAGGATCCGACGCTGCCGTGCTTCTACCGCGTTGTGGAGTGGCGGGCACCGCTCGACGCATGGGTGAAGCAGCACGTCGTGCCGTTTCTCGGTGAGGCACCGGTACCGCGCGCCCGGGCGGCACTCGACCTGTCCTTCTTCCTCGCGGAGACGAGCGGCCCCATCGCCATCGTGGCCGACTGGCCCACCGACTTCGAGCACCTGCTCGCCCTCCTCATCACCGGACCGGGGCAGATGGTGCCGAGCCCGGACTTCGACATGGAGTACCGCCGTCTGGCCGGCTTCAACACGGCCAGCGCGAGCCGCCTTCCCCACAACGCCCTCGCGGACGCCGAGGCGCTCAGGGACTACTGCGAGGCGCTGGGCGCATGAACGCCATCGCCTACCGCGCACCGCCGACGCTCGCGCGCTTCCTGCGCAGCAACGCCTTCGTACGGTGCTGCGTGGGCCCCGTGGGCAGCGGGAAGTCCTCCGCCGCGGTGGTGGAGGTGGTGCGCCGGGCGGCGGAGCAGGCGGCGGGCCCGGACAAGGTGCGCCGCACGCGCTTCGCCATCATCCGCAACACCTACCGCGAGTTGAAGGACACCACGCGGAAGACATTCGAGCAGTGGGTGCCGGACGCCGTCGGTACGTGGCACGAAGCGGACTTCACCTTCACCATCGACATGCCGTTGAAGGACGGCACGCGCATGTACTGCGAGGTGCTGTTCCGCGCACTGGACAAGCCGGAGCACGTGAAGAAGCTCCTCTCGCTGGAGTTGACGGGTGCCTACGTCAACGAGGCCCGCCAGGTGCCGAAGGCGATTCTGGACGTGCTGTGCAGCCGCGTGGGCCGCTTCCCCAGCAAGGCCCAGGGCGGCGCCACGTGGTTCGGCGTGTGGATGGACACCAACCCGTGGCACACCGGGCACTGGGGCTACAAGCTCTTCACGAAGGCGCTGCCGGAGGGCTACGAGTTGTACGAGCAGCCCGGGGGGCGCACCCCCAACGCGGAGAACCTGGAGAACCTGCCGGACGGCTACTACACGCGGCAGGTGGCCGGTAAGGACGCGGAGTGGGTGGCCGAGTACATCGACAGCAAGTACCCGAGCCACGACAAGGGCAGCATCTACGGGGCGCTCTTGGCTGCTGTGGAAGCCCGCGGTGCCATCCTGGACTTCGCCCACGATTCGTCTGGGATCTTCACCGTCTGGGACCTGGGCCGCTCGGACAGCACGTCTATCTGGTTCGCCCGGCTGCGTGAGGGGGGCGTCGACGTCGTCGACCACTACCGCAACAACGGCGAGACGCTGACGCACTACTTCAGCGTGCTGGAAGAGCGCGCAGCAGCTCGTGGCTACACGTACCGGAAGCACGTGCTGCCGCACGACGCGCGGGCGAAGACGCTCGTCACGCGGAAGTCGGTGCTTGAGCAGGTGGTGGAGAAATACGGGGCCGGTGCCGTCACCATCGGGCCGGAGCTGGACGTGGCGGACGGCATCGCCGCCGGGCGTAAGCTGCTGGAGGGCGACATCCGATTCCACGTGCGCTGCGACGTCTCGCCGGAACCCGGGTTGGAGAGCGGCCTTGAGGCGCTGCGGAACTATCGCTACCAGTACAGCGAGGCCCTGCAGACGTACTCGCGGGAGCCGCTGCACGACTGGGCCAGCCACGACGCGGACGCCTTCCGCTACCTGGCGTGCTTCGTGCCGGTGGCGCAGGCGCTGATGGCACCGGTCAGCGAGCCGAAGCGCCCTGCCCCGCTGGTGACAGGGCCCGCCGCCTTCGTGATGGACAACCCCTGGGACGCCGCGCCCTCGCGCGGAGGGAGCCGCATATGAACAAGACGCCGGTGTACGCACCCAGTCCTGCGCTGTCCGAGCGTGACGCACTGGTGGATGCCATTGAGCGTGCGGTGGACGCGGCGCTGAGCGGCCGGGCCGCAGATACGCGCCTCCAGGCGATGGGCGTCATCCGGCGCTTTCGCTCAACGGCCAGCGAGCAGCTGTGGACGGAGGACGTCCGCGCGCGCCTCGAAACTGAGCGGCTCGTTCGCGACGCTGCGCTGGAGGAGGCTGAACTCCTCGTCGCTGATTTCGCGGCGCGCGGTGACAATTCGGTCCGGATGGCGCAGGGGCACGGCTGGGACAACGTCGAACGCCTGAGCGGGAGGGCTGCTGCATTCCGCGAAATGACCGAGTCCATCCACGATCTGAGGTCCAAGCCTGCTCCAAGCGAGGGCACTCGGTGAACGAGCCCATCGTACAGGAGGCGGACGTCCAGGACACGCCGCAGGGCTGGGCCCAGCGCTGGGCAACGGAGCTGAGCACCGCCCGCGAGACGCTCTCGAAGTGGCATGAGCAGGGCCGCCGCATCGTGAAGCGCTTCCGCGACGAGCGCGAGGCCGACAAGGACGGCGACACGCGGTGGAACCTCTTCACCTCCAACGTCCAGACGCAGGTGGCAACCCTCTACGGGCAGGTGCCCCGGGTGAGCGTCAGCCGCCGCTTCGCGGACGCCAACGACGACGTGGCCCGCGTCGCGGCGGACATGCTGGAGCGCATCCTCAACAGCGACATCGAGAAGGACTCGGACACCTTCGCCCAGGCGCTGGAGTACGCCCTCCTGGACCGTCTCCTGCCGGGCTTCGGCCTCGCTCGGGTGCGGTACGTGGCGGAGTTCGAGACGCCTCCGCAGACGCCCCCCATCCTGGACGAGGCGACGGGTGCCGAGCTGGCGCCGGCCGTTCAACCTCCGGACCGGAAGGTGTCCGAGTGCGTCGAGACGGACTACTGCCACTGGCAGGACGTCCTGTGGGGCCACGCGCGCGTCTGGCATGAGGTGCCCTGGCTCGCCTTCCGCGCGGAGATGCAGCAGCGCAAGTTCGACGCGCGCTTCAAGACGGCCGACGGCAAGAGCCTCTGGGGCAGCATGCCGAAGATGGGGCGTCCCACCGACGACGCCGACAAGAAGGCGCAGCCGGGGGACACGGTGGAGGTGTGGGAAATCTGGGACAAGGAGACGCGCCAGGTGCACTGGTACGTCGAGGGCTTCGCCACCGTCCTGGACACGAAGGCGGACACCTACGGCCTGGACGGCTTCTTCCCCTGTCCCCGGCCCATGCTGGCCAACATGACGACGGACAAGGTGGTGCCCCGTCCGGACTTCGTGCTGGCGCAGGACCTCTACAACCAAATCGACAACCTCTGCACCCGAATCAAGCTGCTGGAGGACGCCATCCGGGTGGCAGGCGTCTACGACAAGTCGGCCGGCACGGACGTTGGGCGGCTCGTCAACGGCGCCGCATCCAACACCCTCATCCCCATCGACAACTGGGCGGCCTTCGCTGAGAAGGGCGGTGTCCGCGGCGTCATCGACTGGCTGCCGCTGGAGCAGGTGGTGAGCGCCATCACCGCGCTGAGCGGGCGCGTCCGTGAGGCGCAGGACGCGCTGTACCAGGTGACGGGAATGGCCGACATCATGCGCGGCGCGAGCGACCCGCGCGAGACGGCGGCCGCCCAGGGCATCAAGGCCCGCTTCGGGAGCGTCCGCCTCCAGAAGCTCCAGGATGAGGTGGCCCGCTTCGCGTCGGAAATCCAACGGCTGAAGGCGCAGCTCATCGGCAAGCTGTACGACGTCCAGTCCATCCTCACGCAGGCGAATGCCGAGCACAGCTTCGACGCCGCCGTGGCGCCCCAGGCCGCGCAGCTGCTCCAGGAGCGGCTGGCCATGTACCGCGTCGAGGTGAAGCCGGAGGCCGTTTCCCTCACGGATTTCGCGGCCCTCAAGTCGGAGCGGATGGAGCTGCTGACGGGCATCTCCACCTTCCTCCAGGCGATGGGCCCGCTGGCGCAGCAGGTGCCCGGCAGCGCCCCCTTCCTCATGCAGATGCTCAAGTGGAGCGTCTCCGGCCTGCGCGGCGCCTCCGGCATCGAGGGCGTGCTCGACAGGGCCATCACCGCCGCCGAACAGGCCGCGAAGCAGGCGCAGGGCCAGCCTGGGAAGCCGCCTCCTCCGGATCCAAAGCTGCTCGCCCAACAGTTGAAGGGGCAGCAGGAGATCCAGAAGGTGCAGGCCGAGCTGGAGGCGGACCTGACGCGCACACAGGCCGAGGTGCAGGCCAACGCGCAGAAGGAGCGCACGCAGGCGGAGTGGAACACGCGCGAGGCAGCCGGCAAGGCGGCCATCGCCCAGGCCAACCGCGTCGTCGGGCGGCCCGATGGAGGACTGACATGAGGCGTCGCTTCGTCTACCGCACCAACCCGGAGACGGGCCAGGTGGAGTCCCACGAGGTGAGCGCGGACTACCAGTCCGTCGAAGCTCGCGCGCCCCTCTTCACTGACCGCTTCATGGAAGGGGCCCAGGCCCAGGACGGCACGGACATCAGCAGCCGCACGAAGCGCCGCGACTACATGCGCGCGCACAACCTCGCGGACACCAGCGACTTCACCGGCACCTTGGAGGCGGCGACGAAGGAGCGCGCCCGTTTCTACGACGCCGACAGCAAGCACGACACCCAGGCACGGCGCGAGGCGGTTGCCCGCGCCATGGAAGGCAGGAGAGGACGATGAGCGACGACAGCATCCGCGACTCGCTGAGCAGCGCATTCGACAAGGTGGGCGGCACCTCGAGCGCCAGCACGCCCCCGGCCGCCGTCGCGGCTCCGGTGACGCCGCCCGCGTCGCAACCCCAGGCGGCGGCGCCCACCAGCACCACAACGCCTGCTGGTGCCCAGAGCACCGCCGCGGTGGACGCAGCGCGCCCGACGAGCACGACGACGCCTGCCCCCAGCGAAGGCGGGCAAGGAGATGCATCGTCGGCAGCGCCGCCCGCGACGCCAGCCACGTCCGAAGCGCCGAAGCCCAGCGCCATCCCCCCGCCGAAGGCTCCTCAGTCCTGGCGTCCTGCGGCCCGTGAGAAGTGGGCGGCGCTCCCGGCCGAGGTGCAGCAGGACATCACCCGCCGCGAGCGGGAGATGGCCGTCGCGTACCAGGAGTCCGCCCAGCACCGGAAGCTGGCCGAGGGCTTCCAGCGCGTGGTGAGCCCCTTCGCGGGGATGATTCAGGCCGAGGGAGGCGACCCCTTCAAGGCCGTGGGCACCCTCCTCCAGACGGCCGCCGCCCTGCGAACGGCACCGCCCGCGCACAAGGCGCAGCTCGTCGCCAACATCGTCAAGACGTACGGCATCTCCATCGAGGACCTGGACGCGGCCCTGGCGGGCCACGCGCCGCCGCCCGGGCAGCAGGCGCAGCAGCAGCCCGTGGATCCGGAGGCCATGGCCAGCCGCATCCGGCAGGAGGTGATTCAGGGCATGCAGCAGCAACACCGCTCGACGATGGGTGCTCGCGCGCAGCAGGAGACGGAGGCATTCCTTGCCAGCGGCGAGGCCGAGTTCATGGACGACGTGCGCGACGACGTCGCGGACATGATGGAGTTGGCCGCGAAGCGCGGCGTTGCCCTCACCCTGAAGGACGCATACAATCGTGCCGTGTTGGCGCACCCGGATGTCTCGAAGGTGCTCAAGCAGCGAGAGCAGGCCCAGCAGGCGAACGCCGCCCAGGCGTCCACGCAGCGAGCCCGCGACGCAACCTCCTCCATCAGGACGACTCCAGCGGCCAGTCCGGCGCCGAAGGACGACTCGGTGCGTGGGGCACTGGAAACGGCCTGGGCGAGCGCGTCCGGCCGGTAGCAGTAGCAGCAGTAGCAGCACCCGAAGTCAGCGAGAGCCCTTGCGGCCCACTCGCTTCCTGAAGGCCCCTATTCGCTGCGGGGCGTGAGCGAACGGCGACGCCGTCCACGCGCAGAAGTCAGCGAGCAAGGACACCTCACGAAGCGAGGCCCACTCGTGGCCACCCCCAACCTTTCGGAAATCATCACCACCACGCTGGAGTCGCGCTCCGGCCGCATCGCCGACAACGTCACGAAGAACAACGCGCTCCTCACCTGGCTGAAGAAGCGCGGCAACCAGCGCACCGTCAGCGGTGGGCGCACCATCCTCGAGGAGTTGTCCTTCGCCGAGAATGGGAACGGCGGCTGGTACAGCGGGTACGACGTGCTGCCGATGGCGCCGCAGGACGTCCTCTCCTCGGCGGAGTACTCCTACAAGCAGTACGCCGTGCCCGTCGTCATCAGCGGCCTGGAGCAGCTCCAGAACTCGGGCAAGGAGGCCATCATCGACCTGATGGAGGCGCGCCTGAAGGTGGCCGAGTCCACCATGGCCAATGCCGTCGCCCAGGGGCTCTACTCGGACGGCACCGGCTTCGGAGGCAAGCAGCTCACCGGCCTTGATGCCGCGGTTCCGGTGACGCCCACCACGGGCACGTACGGCGGCATCGACCGGGCCGTCTGGGCCTTCTGGCGGCCCCAGGTGGTGGACATGCCCGCGCTGGCGACAAAGGACACCATCCAGCCCGCGATGAACACGCTGTGGAGCAGCCTCGTGCGCGGCAGCGATCAGCCGGACCTCATCGTCGCGGGCAACGCGGCGTGGGCGACGTACATGGCCAGCCTCCAGGCCTTCCAGCGCTTCACCGACACCAGCACGGCGAGCCTGGGCTTCACGTCGGTGAAGTTCCTCAACGTGGACGTGGTGCTGGACGGTGGCATTGGCGGCTTCGCCGGCACCAACACCATGTACTTCCTCAACACGTCCTACCTGCACTACCGGCCGCACAAGGACCGGAACATGGTGCCGTTGGAGCCGGGCCGCCGGACGTCCTTCAACCAGGACGCCTCGGCGCAGATTCTGGCCTGGGCCGGCAACCTCACCTGCAGCGGCGCCCAGTTCCAGGGCCGCCTCATCGCCGAGTGACGAGCGCGGGGTGCAGTCGCGCCCCGCTTCGC
Organism: Corallococcus sp. CA047B; assembly: GCF_003612065.1. Lineage (NCBI taxonomy): Bacteria > Pseudomonadati > Myxococcota > Myxococcia > Myxococcales > Myxococcaceae > Corallococcus > Corallococcus sp. CA047B. The sequence goes on along the minus strand of NZ_RAWD01000253.1, from coordinate 5,605 downwards.
TTCCAGGAACGAAAGAGGACACCAGCACATGGCCTACCAGAGCACCGAAAGCCGCATCATCCCCCAGGGCATCACCGACACGTCCACGACGCAGAATGCGCCGCTGGGCACCATCATCACCGCGCAGGACTCGACGAACGGCGAGGGGGAGTTCATCTACCTCAAGGGCGTGGCGTCCACGGCCGTGGGTGACGTCGTCATCTACGACCAGCGCGCCGGCACCACCACGCGCACCGTCGCCGGCAGTCGCGGCCCCGTGGCCGTCGCGATGTCCGCCAACGTGGCCAACCAGTACGGCTGGTACCAGGTGAGCGGCGCTGCCGTCACGAAGTCGGCGGCGGCCGTTGCGGCCGCGAGCGTCTACGTGACGGCCACGGCCGGCACCGTCGATGACGCCGTGGTGGCCACCGACAAGGTGGACGGCGCCCGCTTCAAGACGGCGGATGGCACGCCCTCCGCGGGCCTCGCCGTCCTCCAGTTGTCGCGCCCCGCCCTCAACGGCAACGGCTGAAGCGGCTGAGCAGCACCGGGCGGCGGCCAGTTCTCTGGGTGGCTGGCCGCCGCCCGTCTTCACCCAGCACACCCAGAGGAGACGGCACATGAACTTCAGCACCGAAAGCTTCACGCAGGCGGCGGAGGTGATGCACCAGCAGGGGCGTGGCGCCCAGGGCGCGGAGAAGCTCTTCGTCACCTTCAACATGGAGGCGGAGTTGGACGAGGACGAGTCGCGCGAGAAGGGGCGGCCCATCCACCGCGACGTCGAGTACGTCCGCATCATCGTCCCCGGCGACAACAAGAACGTGGTGCACCGCAAGGCCAACCCCCAGGACAGGCAGCGCTTCGCCGCGCAGTACGCCGCCTTCAAGGCGGGCGAGTCCGAGGCCCTGGTGGGCACGCGACTGAGGGACTGGCCCGTCATCACCCGCGCGCAGGTGGAGAACCTCGCGCACTTCAAGGTGTACACGGTGGAGCACCTCGCCGAGCTCACCGACGAGTCGATTCAGCGGATTGGCCCGGTGCGCATCCTCGTCGAGAAGGCGCAGGCGTACGTCGCGCTGGCCGCCGGCAACGCGCCGCTGGAGAAGCTGCGCGAGGACCTCAAGGCGAAGGACAACGAGATGGACGTGCTGAAGCGGCAGCTCGCCGAGGCGCGCGAGGCAATCACGAGGCTGGAGAAGGCCTCGAAGAAGTAGGGAGGACGGCATGAAGGTGAGCTTCAGGCAGCACGACGGGCGGGACTTCGTGGACATCCACACCGAGCGCGACGGCAAGGACGTCGTCAGCCGCCCGGCGACGGATGCGGACAAGGCGAGCTGGCCGGAGGAGTACGCCGTCTACCTCGCCGAGAAGTCTGCGGCGTCGCAGCCCGTCGGGGAGGCGTCCGCCGGTGAGTCCGCGCCCGCCCCCACCACCACCTCGAAGCCCAAGAGGAAGGGGTAGCGCGTGGCCTGGGACAACGCAGCGAGCGTCCTCAACGACGCAGCGGTGGAATTGGGGCTCATCCCCGCCGACTTGGCGGACCCATACGACTCCGTCGACTCCAACATGACGCAGCTGTGCCGGCTGCTGAAGAGCGCCGGGCAGGACCTGGCGCGCGACTACGCCTGGACGCACCTCCAGAAGGAGTACTCCTTCAACACCGTCGCCAGCACGGGCAGCTACGCGCTGCCCCCCGACTACGACAGGCTCATCGACCAGACGGGGTGGAATCGGAACAGCCTCATCCCACTGCAGGGCCCGCTGGCGGCGCAGGGCTGGCAGGTGCTGAAGGCCCTCGTCAGCACCGGGGCCGTCGGCCTGTGGTTTCGCATCGTCGGTGACCAACTGAGCCTCATGCCGGTGCCCATCTCGGCGCAGAGCCTGGCGTACGAGTACGTCTCGCGCTACTGGGTGCGCCCCTTTGACCAGACGTCCCCCACGACGGACACCCCCACCGACGGCAACGACGTCCTCTACTTCGACAGGCGCCTCCTCGTCTGCGCGGTGAAGCTCGCCTTCAAGCGCGCGAAGGGCTTCGACTCCACGGCGGCCCAGGAGGACTTCGAGAAAGCCCTGGCGCGCGCGCAGGGTGGCGACGGCGCCGCGCCGGTGCTGAGCCTCAATGGCTGCCGCGTGGGCCCGGAGCGGCTCCTCAACGGCGTCAACACGCCCGACACGGGGTTCGGCACGTGATGCCCCGGCGGCGGCGCCCGCCGGCGCCACAGACGGTACAGGCGCTGCCGATGCCGGTGCCCATGGGCGGCCTCAATAGCATCTCGGCCGGCAGCGCCATGCCACCGTCGGACTGCGTGCGCCTCTTCAACCTGGTGCCCGCGGAGCAGGGCCTGCGAAGCCGCCTCGGCTGGCGCGAGTGGTGCACCGGCCTCACGGGCTCAGCCGACAACTTCGTGCGCAGCCTGCACGCCTTCACGGGGAGCGCGGCCAACGGTGCCAGCAACCGGGTGTTCGCCGTCACTTCCACCGGCATTTGGGACGTCACCTCCTCCAGCACCTCCCCGACGCAGGCGCTGGCCTTCCCCGTCACCACCGGGGACGCCGGCTACGGGTACTCCACCGTCATGGTGGCCGCTGGCGGGCACTACCTCCTCTACTGCGACGAGGTGAACGGCTACCACGTGTACTCGGAGTCGTCCGGGACGTGGACGGCCATCGCCTTCGGCGCGGGCCCGTCCGAGGTGGGCGGCGTCAACCCGAGCAACCTCGTGCATGTGCACGTCTTCAAGAACCGCGTCTGGTTCGTGGAGCGGGACACCGGCAACGCCTGGTACCTCGCGACGGGCGCCATCTACGGCACGGCCACCAGCCTCAGTATGGGCCGGCAGTTCCGCGCTGGCGGCCCGCTGGTGGGCCTGTACAGCTGGACGTACGACGGTGGCTCCGGGATGGATGACAGCCTCGTCGGCATCAGCAACGGCGGAGACGTCGTCATCTGGCAGGGGACGGACCCGGCCTCCGACTTCGCGCTCCGCGGCGTCTGGCAGGTGGGGGCGCCGCCGGCGGGCCGAGACTTGGCGGCGAGCGTGGGCGGGGACTGCTGGCTGCTGACGCGCTTTGGCCTGCAGCCCATTTCTCAACTGGTGGTGGGTGCCAACAGCGAGGTGGCGAGCAGCCAGCTTCCGACGGCGAAGGTGGCGAGCCTCTTCAACAACGCCATGCAGGGCAAGGCCGCCAAGAAGGGGTGGGCCATGCGCCTTCACCCGGAGGACGCGACGCTGCTGGTGATGGTGCCCACCGAGGACGGGCAGGCCACCGAGCAGCTCGTCATGGCCCTGGCGCCGCGCAGCTGGAGTCGGTACCGCGACTTGCCCATCTACTCGTCCTGCGTGCTGAGCGGGAAGCTGTACTACGGCACCGTCGACGGGAAGGTGGGCATCAACGACGGCTACGTGGATGGCCGTACCCTGGCGGATCCGAACAGCTACACCGCCGTCCAGTGGGCGCTGCTGACGTCCTTCCAGAACCTCGGCAGCGCCAGCATGAAGCAGGTGCAGATGGTGCGCCCCACCTTCCTGACGGAAGGCTCCGCGCCCTCCTACAACGCCCAGGCGCGCTACCGGTACGACTTCACGGAGCTGGCCTCCGTCTCCCAGGCGGCCAACACCGGCAGCCTCTGGGACGTCGGCACGTGGGACTCCGCGGTGTGGGCCGGGGACTACCAGGCCACGCAGAATGTCACCGGCACCACCGGACTCGGCGGGGACGTCGCCATCGCCATGCGCGGGACGGCCATCACCCGGACGGTACTGGTTGGAATCGATGTCTTCTTCACGGTGGGCGGCCTGCTGTGAGGTACTCCGTCCGCGCCGCGCCGCCCGCGCACTTCGCATGGCTGGAGGGGCGCACTGGCTGCGTCCTCACCCGGAATGCGAGTGCCATTGAGGCGGTGGACGCGGACGGCACCATCCGCGGCATGGTGGCCTACGACAGCTGGACGGAGTCTGCCGTGTCCGCGCACATGGCCGTGGAGTCCCCGTCCGTCTGGCGCGCGCTGCTGCGTCCGGCTTTCGAGTACCCCTTCGTCCAGGCCGGGCGGGAAATCATCCTGGGCGTCATCGTCGCGTCCAACGCGCGCAGCATGGCCTTCGTGGAGCGCGTCGGCTTCCGCGAGGCCCACCGCGTCCAGGGCGGGTGGGCGAAGGGCGTTGACCTCGTGGTGTGGGAAATGCGGCGCGAGGACTGCCGCTGGCTGAAGAAGGAGGCTGCGTAATGGGCAAGGTGGCACCGAATCCAGGGAACTACTCGGGCGCGGCGGAGAAGGAGAGCAAGGCGTCCCAGCAGGCGGCCAACTGGCAGACGTCCGCGAACCGGCCCGACATCTCCACGCCCTACGCCTACCAGAAATGGACGCAGGACCCGACGTCCGGCGAGTGGGCGATGCAGACGGGCTACAACGGCGCCCTCGGGGACACCTCCAACGCGCTCCAGAAGCAGGCCGCCGCCAACATGGCCCAGCCCTTCGACTGGGGGCAGTTTGGCGACGTGCCGCAATTCGGGGACATCGGCAGCGGCGAAGCCGCCCGGCAGCAGGCCATCGACGCCGCGTACGGGCAGGCCAGCTCCCGGTTGGATCCGCAGTGGCAGCAGCGTGAGGACGCCATGCGCACGCGGCTCCTCAACCAGGGGCTCACCGAAGGCAGCGAAGCCTACAACCAGCAGATGGGGACGCTGGGCCGCGAGCGCAACGACGCGTACACGTCCGCGATGAACTCCGCCATCGGCCAGGGGACGTCCGCTGGTGACTCGGTGTTCCGCAACAACCTCTCCGGAGCGCAGGCGCGCTTCAGCGGCGACATGGCGGCCCGCCAGACGGCGCTGGCCGAGGCGCTGAGGGCGCGTGGAATGCCGATGGAGGAGATGGGCTCCATGCAGAGCCTCCTCGCCCTCCCCGGGTTCAACGGCGGCGGCGGATACCAGTCCCCGCAGTACCTCAACGCAGCCATCGCCCAGGACGGCGCCAACCTCGGGTGGTGGCAGGCGCGCAACAAGGCGGACTCGGAGATGTTCAACCAGGCCATGAACCTCGTCGGCACGATTGGCAGCATGGCCATGTCCGACGAGCGCGTGAAAGCCAACGTCGAGCGCCTCTCCGAGGAGGCGCTGCCGGGCGTGCCCGTCGCCACCTTCGAGTACGCCGCCGAGCCCGGCGTGCGGTACCGCGGCGTCATCGCCCAGGACGTCGCCGCCGAGCGGCCTGACCTCGTTGCGGAGGGCCCTGACGGGCTGCTCCGAGTCCACCCCTCTCTCGCCCCGGAGCGCCTGTGAACCCCTACAACCCGAACGACGCCTTCGCCTTCATCTCCGCCCTCTCCCCCGAGGAGCAGCAGCAACTCTTCGGCATGGGCACCCTCGACGAGCGCTCCGCCATGCTGGAGAAGCAGTTGGCCCAGGCCCAGGCCCTGCGTCAGCCCTCCGGCAAGACGACGGACACCGGCGTGGGTGGTGCCCTCAGCGGCATCAACGACGCCATGAAGAACATGTACGGCACCTACAAGGAGAACCAGTTGCAGGAGCAGCAGATGCAGCTCCTCAACCAGAAGGACGACGGCCGCAACCTCTACGCCTCCCTCCTGAGCAAACTGGGCGGCGGCATGGGCGGTGGCAGCGG
>NZ_RAWD01000252.1:0-14662 GCF_003612065.1 Corallococcus sp. CA047B | reverse complement strand
CCCCCAGGGTCCAGCCCCCGCCCATCCCGGCCGGGAAACCATGCATCAGTGTATCAGTCACCCCGTCCACGCCCGCCAGGGCCCCTTTCCACCACGGCGGATTTTTCCAAGAATTTCCGGCCTTTTTTCACGCCATTAAACACTCGAATTGTGACGGCCTGCGTCGGGAATTCCAGGAGTTCGAGTCGGGCAGGACCCCAACTGCAAGTAAAATCGGCGTGTCAACCGACGAAATCACCGGAACTCAACCATCTGTATTCATTGTTTTCTGGGAAGACGCGTTAACTTTCGCAACCCATCGGAAACTCTGAAGTTGGCTCATGCGAGAATCCTTCATCCCCCTTGCAGTGTGAGTGACCCATGAGCATTCGCCGCACCGAAGGTCAGACTCCCGTAACGCTCCGTCCCACCACTGAGACCGCGAAGGCCCCGGCGAAGGCGCAGAACGTCCTGCGCGTGAAGGACGGCTTCGAGTCCGTCAAGGGCGTGGCCGGTGCCAACACCGCCGCGGCCGTCGTGCCCCCCACGACGACGTCGACGCAGGGCGCGGCCCCGGGCCGCCTCGCGCTGGACAGCAAGGAGGCGCAGTCGGCCATCCAGACGTCGCTGAAGCACCTCACCCCGCCCCTGACGGCGTCGTCGCTGCTGGCGGCCAACAAGTCCGGCCCCACGCTGGCGCCCAAGAGCGTCGAGCGCGACGAGCTGGGAATGACGCACGTGCGCCTGGATCGCGTGCACGAGGGCGTGAAGGTGTTCGGTGAGCAGCTCATCAGCCACCTGGGCACGGACGGCAAGGTGTCCAGCGTCACGGGCGAGCAGAACCCCATCCCCGCGGGCCTGGGTTCGCAGAAGCCGAAGCTGGCGCCGCAGCAGGCCATCGACATCGCGAAGAAGGAGCTGGGCGGCAAGGCCGACAAGCAGCCCTCTTCCGAGCGCGTCATCTACCAGGACCAGGCCGGCAAGTACCACTCGGCCTACCAGGTGGAAGTGACGCAGATCGCCGGGCAGGAGAAGCCCAAGAAGCAGAACTACATCATCGACGCCAACACGGGGAAGGTGCTGGAGAGCTTCAACAAGATCGGCGGCTACTCGCGCCCGGCGGCCGCGGACACCCAGCAGACGACGGTGCTGGCGACCCCGAACGCGCCCATCCCGGACCTGGGCAAGGCGGAGTCGAAGGTCACCGTCACGAACGACATCACGGTGGACTCGCTGAAGCTGGACCTGGACATCAAGCACACGTTCAGCGGCGACCTCACCATCAGCCTGACCAGCCCGTCCGGCAAGACGGCCGTCGTGCAGAGCCGCAAGGGCGGCAGCGTGGACGACGTGAAGGGCTCCTTCGACCTGTCCGCCTTCAAGGGTGAGTCGGCCAAGGGCGAGTGGACGATCACGGTCGAGGACAAGGCCAAGCGCGACACGGGCACCCTGCAGTCCTGGGGCCTGACCGTGACGGGCAAGGGCAACACGCCTCCCCCGACGGACCCCGTGAGCACGGCGGACGACCAGTCCATGTACAGCGGCCACGTCGACCTGAAGACGACGAAGAACGCGGACGGCACGTACTCGCTGGAGGACTCGACGCGCGGCAAGGGCGTGGTGACCTACGACGCGAAGAACGCGTCCACGGCCAGCGGCCAGACGAAGATCACCGACAACAACGACAAGTGGGGCGAGGCCACCGACCCGGCGCGCGCCAAGGCCGGCATCGACGCGCACTACGGCGCGGCCATGACCTACGACTTCATGAAGAACGTCCTGGGCCGTGACTCCATCGACGGCGCGGGCGAGAAGCTCGTCAGCTACGTGCACGTGAAGAACAACTACGTGAACGCGTTCTGGGACGGCGAGAAGATGAGCTACGGCGACGGCGACGGCAAGAACGCCGGCCCGCTCACCACGCTGGACATCGCCGGCCACGAGATCGCGCACGGCCTCACCGAGCGCACCGCCGGCCTCATCTACAGCGGCGAGTCCGGTGGCCTGAACGAGTCCTTCAGCGACATCATGGGCACGGGCGTGGAGTGGTACGCGGCGCAGAACAACCCCGAGGCCAAGTGGAACTGGACCGTGGGCGAGGCCGCGTGGACGCCGACGAACGGCGACCCGAACGACGGCCTGCGCTACATGAACGACCCGACCAAGGACAACTACTCGGTCGACAACTACAAGAACTACCCGAAGCAGACGGAGGTGCACGGCTCCAGCGGCATCTCCAACAACGCCTTCTACCTCCTGGTGGAGGGTGGCAAGAACCGCACCTCCGGCCTGGAAGTGAAGGGCGGCGTCGGGATGGAGGACGGCCTGAAGATCTTCGGCCGCGCCCTCACCACGTACATGACCCCGAAGACGACGTTCGCCCAGGCCCGCGAGGCCACCATCAAGTCCGCCACGGACCTGTACGGCGCGGACTCCAACCAGGTCCAGAAGGTCAAGGACGCCTGGACCGCGGTCGGCGTGAACTAGTCGTCACCCAAGCTTCCTGAAGCACTCCGAGGCGGGTCCGGTGTCGAAACCGGGCCCGCCTCTTCCTTTGCGCAACGCCCGCTTCAGGCGAAGAAGCGCGTAAGCACCGCCACCATGCGGGCCACGTCGGACGCGGCGGCCATCTCCCGGATGGAGTGCATGGAGAGCATGGGGTTGCCCACGTCCACCGTGCGGATGCCCAGCTGTCCCGCGGTGATGGGGCCAATGGTGCTGCCGCAGCCCAGGTCCGTGCGGGTGACGAAGTGCTGGGGCGTGACGCCGGCCTCCTTGCACAGCGCGGCGAAGTGCGCCCACGACTCGCCGTCCGTCGCATAGGACTGGTTCACGTTGCTCTTGATGACCGGGCCGCCGCCCAGCTGCGGCTGGTGCTTGGGTTCGTGCATCGACGGGTAGTTGGGGTGCACCGCGTGCGCCATGTCCGCGCTCACCATGAACGAGCGGCGGATGGCGCGGTGGAACGCGTCCGCCTTTCCGTCCGCGTGCGCCTGGACGATGCGCTCCAGCAGGTCCTTCAGGAACGGCGACGCGGCGCCCTGCGCGCTGCGGCTGCCGCACTCCTCATGGTCGTAGAGCACCACGCCGCAGGTGGCCTCGCGCGGGCCGCCCGGCGACAGGAGCGCGGTGAGGCCGGTGTGGCAGGACGCCAGGTTGTCCAGGCGGGGCGCGTGGAGGAACTCGCCGTGCAGGCCGGAGCGCGTGGACGGCTGCACGTCGTAGAGGCACAGGTCGTAGCCCAGCAGGTCGTCCACGGCCGCCGTCACGCCCTGCTTCGCCAGCTCCTCCACCAGCAGCGCGCGCAGCTCCGCGGGGCCCGCGCTCTCCAGGCCCAGCACGGGCACCATGTGCTCCTGCGGGTTGAGCTTCAGGCCCTCGCTGTTGACGGCGCGGTTCAGGTGGATGGCCAGGTTGGGCACGCGCAACAGCGGCCGGCGGAAGTCCACCAGGTGGTGTTCGGGGCGGCCGTTCTTCAGCACCACCACGCGGCCCGCGAGCGACAGGTCGCGGTCCGTCCACGTGTGCAGCAGCACCCCGCCATAGATTTCCACGCCGAGCTGCTGGTAGCCGTGGCGGTTGACGGGCGCGTTCGGCTTGAGGCGCAGGTTGGGGGAGTCCGTGTGCGAGCCCACCAGCCGGAAGCCGGTGGCATCCACCGGCTTCGTGCCCAGCTGGAAGGCGGCGATGCTCGTGTCGCCGCGCACGACGAAGACCTTCTCGCCGGGCTTGAGGGACCAGGACTCGCGTTCGTCGAGCGCGCGGTAGCCCGCGTCGGTGAGGCGGCGCGCCGTCTCCCGCACGGCGTGGTACGGCGTGGGCGACGCGTCGATGTACTGGAGGAGGTCTCCGGCCTGCTTGTCGGTGTCGGTGGGGCTCATGGGCCCGGCACGCTAACCCCGTCCGGCCTCCATGCCACGTCCCACTGTCGTTCCCTGGACAGGCAGCCGGGCGCCCGCCGGCAGGATGGTGGAGGAGGCGCGCGTCTTCGGCCCGGCATCCAGGAAGGTCCCCAGGAGCACCCAGCGGCGGGCGGCCTCCTCGCGGGCCTTCTTCGCGACGAGCGGCGTCGTGTAGTGCCAGAAGGGCAGCCGGTACACGGTGATGCCGCCCACGGTGCTGACCTTCGTCAGCTCGGAGAAGTGCCCGTCCTTCGCGTACACGAGGAACTGGTGGTCCACGGCGGGCATCGTGAGGCTGACGTGCATGTCCACGTAGCCGTGGCGCGCGTCGTCCTCTTCCGGGTGGTGGTCGGTGTGAGGGCCCGTGTAGTCGCCGGGGCTGTAGCAGAGCGTCTGGATGCCCCACCCCCGCTTGAGTGCCCGGCCGCTCACCGCCGCCGCGAAGCCCGCGAACGTGTCCGAGCGCAGGAGCGCCACCAGCCCCAGCGCTTCCGCAGCGCGCCACGAGCGCGAGCGCCGGCTCTCCAGCAGCGCGGTGCGAACGCGCACCGTCTTGGGCAGCGCCTCCGTGTAGTTCTCCACCATGCCGGAGATGGAGTCCTCCGGGATGGGGTCCTCCATCGTCACCAGCGTGTCGCGCATCGCCGCGTCCAGCGCATCGCGGACCTGCGACGCCTTCTTCACGTCGATGACGCCTTGCAGCGCGATGAAGGGACGCGTGGGGTCCAACAGCGCGCCGCAGGTCTCGGAGTCTCGACCTTCGAGAATGCGACGACCCTTGGGGGTGAGGAGGTCAGCGAACTGGGTGGGAAAGCGCGGGGCCATGGCGCGCACCATAGCGGCCCGGAGGCGGAACGCACGCGTCAGGGAGGCCAGACACCGGGGCGAGGCAACTCCCCTGCTCGCCCGGGCGATAATCCGTTACTCCGAAATCCAGGGTAGAAGGTGACCATGACGTCCGTCCGCCGCCCCCCCAGCGCCGCCCCCTCCGCAGCCACGACTCGCACGCAGGCCCCGGCCGCGCAGCCCGCCCGGACCAATCAGGTGACGCAGGTGTCGCGCGCGGAGGTGCTCAACCGCGCGGAGCTGGCGCGAATCCGTTCGACGCAGGCTCCGGTGGCGCCGACGCCGGGCTCGTGGCGTGGCGGCGCGAACACGGAGGTGGGTCGCGCCATCCAGACGATGCGCTCGCGCCTGTCGGACGTGAACATCAGCATCAAAGGTGACACGCCGCAGAGCCTGTTCGACCGCGCCATCCTGGACAACAAGCACGTGACGAACGAGCAGATCCTGGAGATGTCCAAGGTGACGCTGGAGCAGCTCGCCACGGATCCGAAGGACCGCGCGAAGGTGCTGGAGAAGGTGCCCAACGCGCGCGAGCTGCCGGTGCACAAGTTCACGGTGGCGATGCTGTCCGCGGTGACGGGCATCGACCGCGCGAAGCTGTCGGAGGCCTGTCCGGACCTGGGGCTCACGGGCGCGCCGGGCACTCCGCTGCTCTACGCGGCCAAGACGGAGCGCATGCAGCGCTCCACCGCCCTGCACGACTTCACCGACTACATGCGCGGCGCGGGCGTGAAGGGCATGAACAAGGCCGTCTGGGGCGTGGAGAACCGCATCCTCTCCGCCATCGTCTCCGCGGCCGGCGGCGGTCGGTACTGAAGTCGTAGCACCGGGCCCATGCGCAGGAGGCGGCACGACGCCCCTCCCGCGCGGGCCAGCACGGAGCAGGCCTACTCGTCGCCCGTGCCCCCGGCCAGCTTCTGACGCGCGGACTCCAGCCGCTTCACGCGCACCTTGCCGGCCAGGTCGAGCAGGCGCCGGTCGCGCTGCCACTTCTCCCGCGTCTCCACGTCCACGCCCTCCCAGGCCGTCTCGCAGCGCTCCAGCGCGCGGTGCAGCTGCGTGAACGCGCCGCCCAGCGCCACGTGCACGCCCAGCTCACTGGGGTCCTCCTGCGCCAGCGCCCGCATCAGCACCGCGATGGCGACCAGCTCCTCGCGCAGCGCCACCGGCCAGCCGCACCTCCGGCCCACCTTCACCAGCCAGCCCAGCACCGCCAGGTTGACGTGGCAGTCCTCCACCGTGCGGAACGGCCGCAGGTAGCGCGTGTACCCATCTCCGGGCAGCACGTCCTCGGGGCCCACGGTGACGCCCTCCAGCCGCAGCGCCGCGTGGGGCACCTCCGGCACGAAGCCCAGCGGCGGCAGCGGCTCCACCTGCACGCCCGGCTTCTTCGCGTCCACCATCACCATGCGCAGACGGTTGCGCCCCTGCGCGTCGCGGCCCTCGGTGGCGACCACCAGCAGCACCTCCGCGTACGTGCCCAGCGTGACGTAGGTCTTCGCCCCGTCGAGCTTCCAGCCCGCGCCGGCCGGCGTGAGCGTGGTCTCGATGGCGCTGGGATGCCCGCCGCCGGACTCGGTGGCGCAGAGCGCGACGCGCCGGTCCGGGGGAAGCTGGGGGAAGAGCGAGCGCAGCGCGGCGTGGTAGCCGGACGCGAACGCGAACCCCAGCCGGTCCGCCCGGAACCCGCTGGCGAGCGCCAGGTCCGCGGGGGCCGGGAAGCGCGGCAGCACCGCGAGGTGCCGTCGCCACCAGGCCTCCACTGAATCGAGCGCGGGTGAATCGGGAGCTTCGGTGAGCAGGAAGCGCAGGACGTCTTTCACGCCCCCACTCTAATGCCCCCCTCCGGAAACGCGCGCGCCCGTTTGGCTTCAGCCCGCCGCGCGGCGGCCCCGGCCCGCGGTCTTCGCGCGCTGGGTGCCCCGCTGCTTGCTCGCGGCGGACTTTGTCTTGGAGGCCGGCCGCGACTTCGACTTCGGGGCGGACTTCGACTTGGACGCGGCCTTGGAGGCCGTCTTGGACTTCGACGCGGCCTTGGACTTGGACGCGGGCTTGGAGGCCGTCTTGGACTTGCCCGCGAGCTTCTTGCGGCGCGCGCGGGCCTTCTTCTCCGGCGCGAGGATGGTGCCCCGACACGAGGGCGTGCCGCAGCGGCAGATGTAGAGCCCCTCGGCGTCATCGCCCATCTCCGGGGTGCGCTCGTAGGCGTAGTCGTACGTCAGCTCCTCCCCCGGTTCGATGGCGCGCAGCGCGTAGATGTGGATGTGGCCCTTGTCGATGAGCGACTGGCAGTTGGGCTCGCACGAGTGGTTGATGTAGCGCGACTCGTTGTGCAGCGTGCCCGCGTCCAGCACCGTGTCGTCGTCCAGGTTGAAGAGGAAGGTGTGGTGGCGCTCCATCGACTCGTCGTCGTAGCGCGCGTCCGCCTGGGCCTGGGTGAGGCGCTCACCGATGTACTCGATGATGCGCGCGCCCTTGCGGATGCGGCGGGTGGCGAAGGCACCAAGTCCCTGGATGGGCGACTGGCGCAGCTCGAAGGGGATCGACGGGGTCGGCTGGAAGGAAGGAGAAGTCATCATCGGGGGTGGAGCGGCTGGGGCGGGGTGCGTGTTCAACCAGGACGCTGCCTTCAGGGGCGGTGTAGCGTGCCGCAGTCAAGCGCGCGAAGAAAGGCACTCGATCATGCGGTGGTGGCTCGTGGTGGGAGCGGTGAACGCTTTCCTGTCCGTGGCGGCGGGGGCCTTCGGGGCGCATGCACTGCGGGCCCGGCTGCCCCAGGATCTCCAGGTCATCTTCGAAACAGGCGCGCGCTATCACATGTACCACGCGCTCGCGCTGGTGGCCGTGGGACTGTTGGGCGTGACGCGACCCTCCGCGCTCCTGTCCGCCTCCGGGTGGGCGATGCTCGCGGGCATCGTCCTGTTCTCCGGCAGCCTCTACGCGCTCGCCCTCTCCGGGGTGCGTGTGCTGGGCGCCATCACCCCGCTGGGCGGCCTGGGCTTCCTCGCCGGATGGATCCTCTTCGCCGTGGCCGCGTGGCGCACGTCGCCCTGAGGCGCGCTGTCACTCCTTCAACAGGGGCGGCAGCGGGTAGATGAGGTCCAGGTCGCGGTGGTTGCGCACCCCGCAGGCCTCGCGCTGCACGGTGAGGTTCCAGCGCAGGCGCTCCGCTTCCTTCCAGAGCGCGCGGTACGTCCCGTAGCGCGCGGCCCGTGAAGCCCCGGACAGGGCGCACAGCTCGCGCTCGGACTGGGACAACGCCGCAAGGGCCTTCTCCAGGCTGTCCCCAGAGCGACGCAGACCGGAGGCGCGCTCGCGCTGGAAGTCCACCTCGACGGGCAGCAGGGTCTCGACCTTCACCGGACGGGCCATGGCCCTGGCGGATAACAACGACGCCGGGGCTTCGCATCGCGCGCCGGGGGACGACCGGGCCCCCCTGCCCTCGCCCCCACCGGGCGGGCAGCCGGCCTGCGCCGACAGGGCCTGGAGTCCCCGCGCGGGAAACCTTCGTGCGACGCGGCACCCAACCCGCTAGGTTTGGACTCCCACGCCCGATGAAGACGCTCCACCGCCCCACGAAGGACGAGCTGTTCGCCGCCACCGACCGGACCGTGCCGGACTTGCTGGCCCCGGGCATGCGGGTGCTCTTCTGCGGCATCAACCCCAGCCTCTACTCCGCCGTGGTGGGGGTGCACTTCGCACGGCCGGGTAACCGCTTCTGGCCAGCGATGCACCTGTCGGGCTTCACGCCGCGGCGCTTCCTGCCGTCCGAACAGGACGAGCTGAAGGCGCTCGGCCTGGGCATCACCAACGTGGTGGACCGGGCCACGGCGTCCGCGGACCTGCTGGACGCCGAGGAGTACGTGGCGGGACGCGGCAACCTGGAGCGCAAGGTGAAGCGCTACCGTCCGGCCTTCCTCGCGGTGCTGGGCCTGGGCGCGTACCGGAGCGCCTTTGGCCGGCCCAAGGCGCGGTTCGGCCGCCAGGAGGAGACGCTGGGCGGCACCGGGCTGTGGGTGCTGCCCAACCCGAGCGGCCTCAACGCCAGCTACCAGCTCCCGGACCTGGCGCGCCTGTTCGGCGAGCTGCGCCGCGCGGTGGACGCGGGCTGAAGCCGCGTCACTTCAGGAGGCCGGCCTCGCGGGCCACCTGCGACGCGACGGGCAGCACCTGGTCGAAGGCGGCGGCGTTGCACGCGAGCAGGCCCCGGTGGTTCTGGAGCTCGGAGCCATCGTAGCGGTACGGCACGCCGGCCAGGTCCGTGAGGACGCCGCCGGCTGAACGGATGACGGCCTCCGGCGCGCAGTTGTCCCAGCGGTAGCTCTTGTCGCTGACGTGCACGTAGAGGTCGCAGCGGGCCTCCGCGAGCAGGCCGCACTTGAGGCCCACGGAGCCGGACTCCGTCTCCCGCGTGATGCCCAGCCGCTTCACCACCGCGTCCGTCGTCTTGGAGCGGTGCGAGCGCGACACGACGAGCCGAAGCGACGCCGGATCCGCCACGTCCGACACGCGCAGCGCGCGGCGGCCCTGCGGGTCCTCCACGTAGCCCTGCTCGCCGACGACGCCTGAGTAGAGGACGTCTCCGACGGCGCGGTAGACGACGCCCAGCGCCGCCCTACCCTCCACCGCGAGGCCGATGTGAATGGCGAACTCGCCGTTGCGGTTCACGAACTCCTGTGTGCCGTCGAGCGGATCCACGTACCAGCAGCGCTCGAAGCGCTTCGCGTCGGACGCGTCCTCGTTCTCCTCCGCGACCACGCCGTCGCCTGGGAAGGCCTTGCGCAATTCGCCCACGATGAAGGCGTTGGCGCGCTCGTCGGCCAGCGTGACGGGCCCCGCCCCGCCGGCCTTGTCCGTGACGGAGAAGTCGGTGGCGTAGACCTGCAGGAGGATGTCACCAGCCTGGCGCGCGATGCGCCGGGCCACTTCGAGCTCAAGAGCGAGAGCGGGCATGGAGTGCCTGCGAGTCTGCCCGCTCGGCGCTGCTTTGGAAACCAACGACGGAGGGACGCGCTGGGGCGGATTGCCCCACGGGGGAAGATTGCCCCACGCGGCAGGGGACGCTCCGCCCCGGGAGGGACGCTGGCCCGGGGGCTGCAATCGCTGGAGCGCAAGACGTCTTCCAGCGCCGGGGGCCCAGGGGCCGGGCGCGGCAAGGATGCACCGCGATGATGAAATGGCTGATGGGATTGGGCCTGCTGGGCATTGGCGTGGCGCTGGCGTTCGCGGGCGGGCGGATGATCTACCGCACGACCGTGAGCAGGAGCTGGCCCACGGTGCAGGGCACGGTGGTGGAGTCCCGCGTGGAGACGCTGCGCGCCAAGCGCTCCGTGAGCTTCCGGCCGGAGGTGAGCTACCGCTACGAGGTGAACGGCACCCCGTACACCTCCGACACGTTCGCCTTCGACGGCCACGCTTCCGGGGGCCTCGTGGAGGCCCAGGCGGTGACGCGGCACTACCCGGCGGGGACCCCGGTGACGCTGCACTACGAGCCGGCGGATCCGTCGGTGGCGTGCATCCAGTGCGACACCCTGGGCGTGTCGAACTACGTGGTGACGCTGGTGGGCGCGCTGTTCGCGGTGGTGTCCGCGTGGGGCCTGATGGACATGGCGCGCTCGGAACTCAGCGACAGGAGGCGCCAGCAGCAGCCGGTGCGCTCCGGAGCCCGCTAGTACCGGGCACTTCCCTCCGGAAGGCTTCGACAGACGCGGCCCCGGGTGCCCATCCTGGGGCGCCAACCCCGCCGTCTGGAGTCCGCATGCCCGTCATCATCCGTCCCGCGAAGGCCTCGGACGCACCCGCGCTGGGTCGCATGGGCGCGGCGCTCGCGCACCAACACCATGGCTTCGACGCCGAGCGCTTCATGGTCCCCGACGACGTGGAGGCCGGCTACCGCTGGTGGCTGGGCAAGGAGGCGCGCCGTCCCGACGAGGCCGTGGTGCTGGTGGCCGAACTGGACAGCGACGTCGTGGGCTACTGCTACGGCCGGCTGGAGGGCGTGGACTGGAACATGCTGCTCGACAAGCACGGCGCCCTGCACGACATCTGGGTGGAGGAAAAGGCGCGCGGCACCGGCACCGGCCGGCTGCTCGCGGAGGCCATGGTGCAACGGCTCACGGAGATGGGCGCGCCCCGTGTCGTGCTGTCCACCGCCGCCAAGAACGAGTCCGCGCGGCGCCTGTTCGAGCGGCTGGGCTGGCGCCCCACCATGGTCGAGATGACCCGCGAGGCGCCGCCCCGCTCATAGCCGCCCTTCAAGCACCCGGCCCTGCTGGGACGCCTCCACCTGCTGGTGCGTGAAGGGCTGTTCGTAGTACCCCATGGGACAGCCTGGATTAGCGTCGCGGCTCCCCATGTCCAAGACCGCTCCGCACCTGCCCTGGCTCCTGTCCCTCATCCTGCTCTGGGGCTGCTCGGACCTCGTGGATCCTCCGGACGCGAGTTCCTCCATCGAGGGCGTCGTCACCCATGCGCTCGACGTGGCGACCGACGACGGTCCGGTCCGGGGTTCCACGCTCGGTGGACTCAATGTCTTCAAGGGCATCCCCTACGCGGCGCCTCCGACGGGGAGCCGGAGATGGGCCCCGCCCGCGCGCCCCACGCAGTGGACCCAGCCCCTTGCCGCCACCGCCTTCGGTCCACCCTGCCCCCAGCTCAGGGAGGAGGTCCTCCACCTGAACGAGGACTGCCTGCGCCTCAACGTGTGGGCCCCCGCGGCCGCCGCGAAGCCTCGCGCGGTGCTCGTGTGGATCCACGGTGGCGGCTACGTGGAGGGCGCATCCAGCGAGGCCTGGTACGACGCCGCGCAGCTCGCCGAGCGCGAGGACCTGGTCGTCGTGTCGTTCAACTACCGGCTGGGCCTGCTCGGCTTCCTCGCCCTGCCCCAGCTCACCGCGCCGGACGGGGGCACCGGCAACTGGGGCCTGCGGGATCAGATCGCCGCGCTGGACTGGGTGCGCCGCAACATCGCCGCGTTCGGAGGCGACCCGAAGCGCGTGATGATCGCCGGTGAGTCCGCGGGCGCCGTCTCCGTGACGACGCTGCTGGCGGCCACGCCGGCCCAGGGGCTGTTCCAGCGCGCCGCCATCCAGTCCGGCACCTACCGCCCCGTCCTGGAGAAGGAACAGCCGGTGGGCGCCTTCCCGTCGGCGTACTTCGTGGGCCTCGTTTCAGCCATCGTCCTGGAGTGCACCGAAGGAGACATCGCCGCGTGCCTGCGCGCGAAGCCCGCCGTGCAGGTGCTGGGAACCCAGTTGCAGCTCACGCCCGTGACGGAGATGGGCTTGAGCCTGTGGCCCACGCTGCCGGTGGTGGACGGCGTGGTGTTGAAGGGTCGGCCGCTCGCGAGGGTGCTCGCGGGCAGCGGGGACGTGCCGGTGCTGGTGGGCGCCAACGACAACGAAGCCAGCTTCGTGCTCGCCAGCATGGGCGTCGTCGGCAACCCGGGCGACTTCGGCCGCTACGTGGACGCATTGGGCGCGAGCGCCAGGAAGGCGCAGCTCACCGCGCTCTACCAGCCCTCGGTGGTGGGCGAGATCGCCGCCGCGGACGCCCTGGGCACGGACCTGTCGTTCGCGTGTCCGGCGCAGCGGCTGGCCACCGCGAGCGCCACCGTGGGCACCGCCCCCGCGTACCTCTACCGCTTCGCACGGGCCCTCCCCAACGGCCCGCTCGCGCCCCTGGGCGTCGCGCACGGGACGGACATCGTCTACCTCTTCGGCCGCTTCGACGCCGTGGCCACCACGCCCACGCCGCAGGACCTGACGCTGTCCTGGCAGCTGCAATCCGCCTGGGGCGCCATGGCGCGCACCGGCTCGCCCATCCCCGCGTGGCTGCCGTATTCGCCCGGCGGCACGTTCATCACCTGGAACACGCCCGCCACGACGGAGGCCACCTGGCGCGGTGGACGCTGCGCCTCGCTGGACGCGTGGGGCCTGCTGCCCCCTTGAGAAACGACGAAGCCCCGGGCGGACAGGCCCGGGGCTCCAGGGTGCATCACGAAAGGCGAAGGCGCCGCCCTACTTCTTCTGCTCCTTCACCCAGGAGTCCTTCAGCGTCACCGTGCGGTTGAACACGGGCGCGCCCGGCTTTGAATCCACCGCGTCCGCGCAGAAGTACCCCAGGCGCTCGAACTGGAAGCGGTCCCCCGGGTTCGCCTGCGCGAGCGACGGCTCCACGCGCGCGTCGGAGACGACCTCCAGGCTGGCCGGGTTGATGAACGCCTTGAAGTCCTTCTCCTTGTCCCGGTCCGGCTGCTCCACGGAGAAGAGCCGGTCGTACAGCCGCACCTGCGCGACAGGGGCGTTGCCCGGCACCCAGTGCAGCGTGCCCTTCACCTTGCGGCCGTCCGGCGAATCCCCGCCGCGCGTCGCCGGGTCATAGGTGCAGCGCAGCTCCGTGATGTTGCCCGCCGCGTCCTTGATGACCTGCTCGCACTTGATGAAGTACGCGGAGCGCAGGCGGACCTCCTTGCCCGGCGCCAGACGGAAGAAGCCCTTCTCCGGCACCTCCTGGAAGTCGTCCGCCTCGATGTACAGCTCGCGCATGAACGGCACCTTGCGCGTGCCCAGCTCCGCCTTCTTCGGATGGTTGGCGACCTCCAGCTCCTCGGTCTGCCCCTCCGGGTAGTTCTCCACCACCACCTTGAGCGGACGCAGCACCGCCATGGCGCGCGGCGCCGTCTCATTCAGGTCGTCCCGGATGCTCAGCTCCAGCACGCCCATGTCGATGAGGCTGTCCGACTTGCTCACGCCGATGCGCCTGGCGAAGTCGCGCAGCGACGCGGGCGTGTAGCCCCGGCGACGCAGGCCGCTGATGGTCAACATGCGCGGGTCGTCCCACCCGGACACCAGCCGCTCCGTCACCATCTGGAGCAGCTTGCGCTTGCTCATCACCGCGTACGTGAGGTTCAGCCGCGCGAACTCGTACTGGTTCGGCCGGTCGCCCTTGATCAGCGCGTTGACGATCCAGTCGTACAGCACGCGGCGGTTCTCGAACTCCAGCGTGCACACCGAATGCGTGATGCCCTCGATGGCGTCCGACAGACAGTGCGCGAAGTCATAGAGCGGGTAGATGCACCACGTGTCACCCGTGCGGTGGTGGTGCGCGTGCCGGATGCGGTAGATGGGCGGATCGCGCAGCACCGGGTTCGACGACGTCATGTCGATCTTGGCGCGCAGCGTGTGCTTGCTGTCCGGGAACTCGCCCGCCTTCATCCGGCGGAACAGGTCCAGGTTCTCCTCCACCGAGCGCGTGCGGTACGGGCTGTCCCGGCCCGGCGTGGTGAAGTCACCGCGGTACGCGCTGATCTCCTCCGGCGACAGGCTGCACACGTAGGCCTGGCCCTGGGAGATGAGCTGCTCGGCGAAGGCGTAGAGCCGGTCGAAGTAGTCCGACGCGAAGAAGCGCCGGTCGTCCCAGTCGAACCCGAGCCAGCGCACGTCGCGCTGGATGGACTCCACGTAGTCGGTGTCCTCGGTGAGCGGGTTGGTGTCGTCGAGGCGCAGGTTGCACTTGCCGCCATACTGGTTCGCCAGCCCGAAGTTCAGCGCGATGGCCTTCGCGTGACCGATGTGGAGGTAGCCGTTGGGCTCGGGCGGAAAGCGGGTGTGCACGCGACCGCCGTGCTTGCCGGTCCTCTGGTCCTCCTCGATGACCTCCTGGAGGAAGTTGAGGCCCTGCGTCTCGTTCGTCGTCGTCATGATGGGGTGAATCCTGTTGAAGCCGGACAGGGGGGGCAAGATCTTCCTGACCCGAAACCCCGCCCATCCATTTTAACCGGGGCGCTTCAGACTTCCGCGAGCAGCGTTTCCCAGGCCTTGAGGGCCCGGTCGGCGGACAGCTCTTCCGCCCGGGCCAGGGCGCGGGCCCGCAGGTCCTCCCGCCAGGCCGCGTCCGTCACCACCCGCCCCAGGGCCTCCGCCATGGAGGCGTCG